>JAUYES010000546.1 GCA_030691225.1 Holophaga sp.
CGAAAATCTCGCCGCCATTGAGGAAGCAATTACGCGCCTGGATACAGCATCCACGGCCCGAAAGGAGGTTGAATTCCATATCCATGTGCTCTTTGCTTTCAAGGCTCAAGGACCTAGCGAGGGTTTCCCCGAGGAACTGAAAGACGTACTCAGCACCCTCAAATCGACCTTGCAATACAAGAGCTACGCCCTGGCAGCCTCCTTCGTGCAACGCGCCACAGCAGGTTCCTGGAATCTCCAGGGTAAGGGTGATACTACGATCTCGATTACGACTCCGAAAGGAGTTACCAACTCGAATCCGTTGCAATTCCGCTGGGGAATTCGTGAATTTCAACTAGAGACTCCCACGGAAGGCCCCGCCAACCTCAAGCTCAATTCATTCGAGCTGCGCGCTGCCGAACACTTTGGAGCCAACAGCGAAGACCTCGCCTCCATTCGCACCGACCTCAACCTCAAAGACGGAGAAAAAGTCGTGGTAGGCACTTCCGTTTTAAAAGACCGCGGCCTCATCGTGGTGTTGACCGCCAAGGTCCTGAAGTAGGCCGCATCAGCCGAGTTCCAATGAGCCCTAGCTCAGCCCCGAGGCTTCACCACAATTGAAGCCTTGGGGGTGGGGCAACCAAATTCACAAAGCCCACAGCCGGTGCAGATTTCCGCATTCACACTCGGATGGGCTGGTTCCCCTTCGCTGCCTTCTACCAGTCGGATGGCCTCATCAGGGTAGGGGCATCGATCCACGCAGGTGCGACAGCTTTGTGCACCGCGCTCCTCGTTGGGCCACGTCAGGCAGGTGTCCACATTGATCTCGGCCAGCCCCATACGCACGGCCCGTGGGCCTTCTCGCTCGATGCCCGCAACAGTGAGACGCGGCCAAACCAACGCCCCGTCTGGGCAAGCTGGAATGCAGGGCAGCTCAGTGCAAAGAAAACACGGCATGGATCGAGGGCTGATAAAAGGTGTGCCCACCGCAAACCGGGCGCTGCCCGAGGCCTTTACGATGGAATCCTGCGGACAGGCTCGGATGCATTTATCACAGCGGGTGCACGCCGTGAGGAAGGCGAATTCATCCAAGGCTCCTGGTGGTCGTAGCAGCCCAGGATCGGATCCGAGGACGACTTCCTCTAATTGTTCCGCCACGAAACCTGCGAACAGCGTTCCCAGCGACTTAAAGAAGTCGCCACGCCGCTGAGGAAGATCGAGTTTTCCCGCCATGAATCCATTCAATCAGGAAACTGGCGAGCTTGCCTCAGGCATACATGTCCAAATATCGACTAGTCGAACTGGTCTGCTGCCGGAATGCGCCTTGTTTGTTGTACTGCTGCATCGAGGTGTTTTCGCTGGCAAAGCGGTTCGGGGTGTTATTTGACGCCAAATTCGAGCGATTGGAAGGTTTTAATTCCGGGTGTCGCAAGGAATAGGTGGTGAACTCCGAAGGCGATACAAAACCATCACGGTTGAGATCTCTGGCATCAAAGTAGCCAAAGGCCGAAACCTTTTTGCTCAAGCTATTTTGAATTCCACCGACTTCCATGACCCCACCCCCAACCGGGAGACACCTCTAAGTATAGGTTCCCCGGGATGTTCTGCCTCCCGGGAAACCTTTCTCGAAATCGACTATTTTCTGATTGCTTGGCTTTAAACCCTTATTCGGGACTGGCCTGGGTAAGGCGCTGCCATCCGTATGCGGATCGGGTTATCTGACCGAACTTTGCACCTTACAAATCCAAAACCCTCAACACCGGCCGCAGCACACCCCATAAAACGGGGTCGAAACCCAGGGTTAGAATGCCTGTTTGGCCATCCGGGTTCGTGCTTAGGTGAGCTAGCAATTCTGGGCTCACAGCGACTTCCCGGCTGGTGGGTGGATGGTCCGCCCACTTAACACCCAGCGGGGCAGGTTGGGTATCTAGGCTTCGGCCCTCTTCCG
>JAUYES010000548.1 GCA_030691225.1 Holophaga sp.
TTGATGCTGTTACGGCTGAAAGAGCGGCGACAGGAGCAGCACGCCCTCACGATCCTGCATGAAGAAATCCGGGAGGCCGACGAAATCGCCGTCCTCCGTCACGGTTTTGGCACGGACCAACTTGTCCCATCTAGCGCTCCATGAGGTACCCCATGAACTCTCGTGCTTGGCTTTGGATCCTCGTTCCCCTCGTCCTTTCGGCGGGTGTGCTTTGGCTATCGGCGCAGGAGCCCAAGGCCCCGCCCCAGGGCATCAAACTCACCGAACTCTCCGAAAAAGTGCAATTCCGAGAGAAGGCGGCCCTACAAAAAGAACAGGAACTCCTTCAACTGGAGCAGCGTTTGGCAACCCTCCAAGGCACGCTGGACCGTGATCGTACCGATATTCAGACGCGGGAAAAAATCCTTCAAGATGGCATTGCAAAATTTGAAGCCGAACGCACCCGGCCAACCCTGGATCCCCAGCTGACACGCACCTACGAGGCCATGGACCCCGTCCCAGGCTCGCGGGCCCTCAAGGAGTTGGCTCAGCGGAACCAAGAGGTGGCGGTGAGCCTCCTGGCTTCCATGCAGCCAAAGAAGGCCGCGAAATTGATGGATCAACTCGCAACCCTGGATGCTCCCCTGGCCGGGAAATTGTCCGAACGGGTGGGGCTCACCAAACCTAAGGTTTAGCCCACGCCGTAGGGTCCAAACTTTTTTTTATCCTTGTCATCCATCCGGGCTTTTCCTCCGTTTAGCTCTGTGACCCCACTTCGGGGATCCACCCAGGAGCCACACCATGAAAAGCCTCACCCTTGCATTGATCCTTTCCGTTCCCGCAGTGCTTTCCTACGCTGCAGATCCAACGCAACCCGCCAGCCGAAGCAAGGCTGATATCGTCGACACCGCTGTTAGTGCGGGTTCATTCAAGACATTGGCCGCCGCACTCCAAGCTGCAGGCCTCGTTGAAACCCTTAAAGGAGCGGGCCCCTTCACGGTTTTCGCTCCTACCGACGAAGCCTTCGCCAACCTTCCTGCGGGTACGGTAGAAGCTTTGCTGAAAGATATCCCCAAGCTGAAAGCCATCCTCACCTATCACGTAGTGGCTGGCAGCGTGGAAGCCAAGGATGTTGTCAAGCTCACCAAGGCGACCACCGTGAATGGTCAGGATGTAATCGTCGGAACCGCAAATGGCGTGACCATCAATAATGCCAAGGTGATCAAGGCTGATATCCAGGCCAAGAATGGCGTAATTCATGTAATCGATAGCGTGCTCTTGCCTAAATAATCCAAGATTTTTTGCAACTGGCATTCCAAGAGCCGCCTGATGATTTCCATTCAGTCTTTACCTCGCATGGCTTTGATCAGTTTTTCCATGATGGGTATTCTTTCTGCGCAAAGTGAACGCCGTTGGTCCTTTCAGGTATTTCTCGATGACAAACCGATTGGTTCCCATGTGTTCACTTTGCGAGAAAAGAACAGCCTGCAAGAGCTCACGAGCCAAGCTGATTTCAGAGTGAAGGTAGTTGGAATCACTCTTTATCGTTACGAGCACTTGGCCGTCGAACACTGGCGGAGTGGCTGCTTGGTTTCCATGCGGGCAAACACCAACGACGATGGAAAAAAACAAACGGTCTTTGCTCAATCCGACGAGCGTGGACTTGCGGTTGAAGCTAATGCCTTAAAATCGCTCTTCCC
>JAUYES010000604.1 GCA_030691225.1 Holophaga sp.
TGAAACAACATGGAGACGTATCGGAATGCTGCTCGACAACTTCCCGCCAAGCGAATGCGCCGCATACCTCAAAAACTCAGGATATGGTGCAGCCTAATGTCATCGCGCTCTAGTGGTCCGCCCCAGACGCTTGATTCCCAAGCGACTGGATAAGGCGGCCCACTAACATATCGGAATGTGGCGGTACTCTGACGGTTGGCCTGTGGGCGCCGACCACCTCGGCCATGCAGGTGGTGGATACCGCGATCATCTCGGGCTTGTAGAGCGCCTTGGCGTTCTCCAGGCCGTCGTACATGTTCTTCTGGCCGCCGAACACCGCCGCGTCCTCGGTCATGCTGTCCGACACGCAGGCGATCGGCTCCTTGAAGCGGCTGTTGAAGTAGTGGCGGCCGCAGTAGTTGCGCTGGATGTTGCAGGCCGGAGCCACCGCCACTTGCATGCGGGCGTAATAGCGATGGGCTTCCTCGGAATAGCAGGGGTGATTGTAGACCTTGGCGCGCGCCGTCTCGGGCAAGGCATTGACCTGCCCGGAGGTCGAGCCGCATGAGCTATTGGAGCATCCGTTGTGGTCAAGCCCGCGTGGCGAAGCAGGCGTCAGCCGAACAGCCCGAAGAAGCCGCTCTTGCGCTCCACTTCCCACAGGACGAAATCCAGATGGCCCTGCTCTTGGCGGGCGCGAACCTCCCCGGTGGCGAGGTCTATGTAGGCGAAGGGGCGGATGCGGGAGTCGCTGTCGTGGACCTTGAGAAAAGTTCCCCGGTCATTGATGAAGGCCTGCCCCACGTCCGGCGCTCCGACGGCGGGCATGGCCTCGCTCAAGCTCAAGCGGACCTGCTTGTCCATTCGCGTCACCCGTTCCTCCGGGTCCTTGTGGATAAGGGTCAGCTTGGTTAGAGGGTGAGGCGCCGGGTCGAGGGGGATCAGGAAATGAGAGGTATGGGACTTGCCCAGGCGGAAGGCCTTGAGGCAAATGTGCTCCCGCCCGTCGAGCCACGCGCCGACTAGGGAGCCGCCCTCAACGTCTTCCATGCGCGCCTTCGACATCCGCTGAGACCTTGCTATGATGATCCAAGGCCCCTACATAGAGCAATCGATCCCCAGCAGCCATGGATTCCGCAATTTCTTCCCTCCTTTCGACCCGTTTTTATTTCCAAGAGGGTCTCAACGTGCGCGCCTATGAGGCGCGGGCGGCGCAGGAGGCCGCGATGTTCGAGGATCACCTGCCTTTTTACCGCGCTCTCGCCCTGGCTTGCTGCGGGCCGGTGTTGGAGCTGGGCTGCGGCACCGGACGGGTGGCGCGGGCCATGGCCGCCGCCGGAGTCCAAGTCACCGGGCTTGATCTGTCCGCGCCCATGATCCGGGAAGCCCAGCGTCTTAACGTGCATAAGCGCCTGGATTTCGTGCTCGACGACATGGCCCGGTTCGAGCTTAAGCGCCGCTTCGCCCTGGTGGTGATTCCCTTTCGCGGCTTCCACGAGTTGCTGACCCAGGGCGAGCAACAAGCCTGCCTGTTCTGCGCCTTCGCCCATCTGGTGCCGGGAGGGTGTCTGGCTCTAGACCTGTTCGACCCTCGCCCGGAGATCATCGCCCGCCCCTTCGACCCCGAGATCGTGGACTTGCCGCCGCTGTCCTTGGGCCGCGCCACCTTGCAAGTCAGCGTGGGCGAGCGCCGCGCCGACGCCGTTCGACAGGTGATGAGCGAGCACTGGACCTTCCGCGAAGTGGCCCCCGATGGTCGCATCCTAAGCCAGGAGGAGGAAACCCATACCTTGCGCTGGGTTCAGGCCCAGGAGATGGAAGAGATGTTGACGAATGCGGGCTTCACCCAACTCCGGCTGACCGCCGATTTCTCCGGCTCGCCTTACCGCCCGGGTCGGGAGCAGGTGTGGGTAGCGCAAATCCCGAGCGGATCGATTTGATCCGCGACGACGAATTTGCGT
>JAUYES010000610.1 GCA_030691225.1 Holophaga sp.
GAGATTGCCGCGATAATCGAAGTAGCCCACGGCGCCGCTGTAAACGCCGCGTCCGGGCCCTTCGAGTGCATGAATGATTTCCATGGCACGAATCTTAGGGGCGCCGCTAACGGTGCCTGCTGGAAAGGCTGCAAATAGCGCGTCCACCGGATGTGCATCAGGCCGCAGAGTTCCCGTCACACTGCTCACCAGGTGCAGAACGTGGCTGTAGGCTTCCACTTGCCGGAATGACGCCACCTGCACGGTGCCAAACGAGCACACGCGCCCCACATCGTTGCGGCCAAGGTCCACCAGCATTACGTGCTCAGCCGCTTCCTTGGGATCCTCTAACAACTCTCGCCGCAGGGCTTCATCGGCTTCGGCGGTGGCACCTCGGGGCCGCGTTCCCGCGATGGGGCGCACTTCCATCTGGCCCGCTTCAACTCGCACCAGCATTTCGGGCGAGGCGCCCAAAATCACGGCCTCCGGCTGATCCAGGAAGAAATGGTACGGCGAAGGGTTGCCCATGCGCAGGCGGCGATAAACGTCCAAGGGGTCCCCGGCGAAATCGCGAATCTCCTGCTGGGAGAGCACCACCTGGAAAATATCACCGGCTCGGATATGGTCTTGCGCCTTTGACACGGCCTTGGCGTAGGCTTCTCGCCCCGGCAGATCGGGCGCCCCGGCTAGCAACCCAACATTCTCCAGAGGCGCGGCCGTGGTGGTCAGCACCAACGCCGCCAGCCTATCCAAGCGGGCCTGGGCATCCTGGCGGGCGGCCTGTTCGGAAGGATGTTCATCCAGCACGGCATTAGCAAGCAACGTCACCTGACTGCGCACATGGTCGTAGATCAATAGGTCGTCGAAGCGCTCCAGGATGGCATCAGGCAGATCGAAGGGATCGGGCTTCACCGGCAACTTTTCCACGGCGGCAGCGCAGGCATAGCCCAGGTAGCCCACATAGCCCCCGGCGAAGCGCGGTAGGCCTGGCACGTCCTCCAGACGATACTCGGCCAAACGAGCCTTGATTACATCTGGCAGGCTTCCAGGAAGCAGCTTTTCCACGCCATCTCGTTGATGAAAAACCTGGGCGCCTCGGAAAGGGTCATGGAAAACTCCGAAAAGGGTGGTTTTGGGGAAACGCAAAATGGCCCGCCGTGAAATCGGCGGGCCTCGAATGGAGTTTTGCGT
>JAUYES010000628.1 GCA_030691225.1 Holophaga sp.
AAGCGGGCAATTGCCCCGATACCCAGGGTGTGGCCTCCGTGGAGTATGCCGTGGAGCACCTGGGTTCCAAGGTCGTCGTGGTGCTCGGTCACACCGCCTGCGGGGCCGTCAAGGCCGTAGCCGAAGCCAACGGAAAGCCCCTGCCAGGCAATCTCTGGTCCTTCCAGGCGGCCATGTCGGGTCTTTTGGAAACCACTCCCGAAGATCCCAACGAAACGGCCGCCGAGCACTTCCGTCATCTCGAACGCAACAACGCCGTTCGCCAGGCTCAGGTCGTATTGGATCGCAGCGAAATTGTGCGCCACCTTGTGAGCACCGGAAAAGTCAAAGTGCTTCCGGCGGTATATGACCTAGCCACTGGACAAGTGCTCTTCCTGGAACTTCCCAAGGCTTCAAAAGCTGCGGAATCCGCGCATCATTGAGGGCATGGATACTCACGAATTCCGCCGCCTTGGACATGAACTGATCGATTGGATCGCGACCTATCGCGACAACATCGAAGCCTATCCCGTGATGAGCCCCGCCCAGCCAGGCGAGATCAGCGGCAAGCTGCCGCGCACACCACCCCAACACCCCGAAGGCCTAGATGCCATCTTGGGCGATTTGGACCACATTGTGATGCCCGGCATCACGCACTGGAATCATCCCGGTTTCTTTGCTTACTTTCCTTCCAACTCCAGCCTCTCGTCGGTGCTGGCCGATCTGGTCTGTGCGGGCCTGGGCAGCCAGGGCATGAGTTGGCAGACGAGCCCTGCCGCCACTGAGGTGGAAGACGTTGTCATGGATTGGCTGCGTCAGATGCTGGGTCTTTCCGAAGCGTTCACGGGCGTTATTCAGGACACTGCGAGCACGGCAACGTTCTGCGCCCTGCTATGTGCCCGGGAAAGGAGTTCAGCCTTCAGCCAAAACCGCGGAGGCTTGCAAGGTGAATCCGTTCCGCTGATTGTCTATGCCTCGGACCAAGGCCATAGCTCCATCCCAAAGGCCGCGTTGCTGGCAGGTTTCGGCAAGGATCATCTGCGCCTCATTCCGACCGATGAAAACCATGCGCTGCGGCTTGATGCCCTGGAAGCGGCCATCCAGGCTGATCTCGCCGCAGGCATGAAACCCTGCGCCCTGGTGGCCGCCATCGGCACCACCGCCACGACGGCCATGGATCCCTTGGAAGCCATGGCGGCTCTCGCACAGAAATACGGCCTGTGGCTCCACGTGGATGCCGCCATGGCAGGCACCGCCATGATCTGCCCCGAATGTCGCGAGCTCTGGGCGGGCGTTGAAGTCGCCGATTCCATCGTGCTCAATCCCCACAAGTGGATGGGCACCGGCTTCGATCTGACCGCCTACTTCGTGCGCGACCCCGAGCACCTGATTCGTGTCATGGGCACCAATCCCAGCTACCTGCACACCGCCCAGGATGGCCAAGTGCGCAACCTGCGCGATTGGGGAATCCCGTTGGGGCGGCGCTTCCGCGCCCTCAAGCTGTGGTTCCTCATCCGTGACCAAGGCGTGGAAGGCCTTCAGGCTCGCATCCGCCGCGACCTCGCCAATGCGCAGTGGTTGAAGGAACAGATCGATGCCGCGCCCCATTGGGAGCGCATGGCTCCAGTGGACCTTCAAACCGTGTGCATCCGCCACGTTCCGCTAGAACTCAAAGCCGATGAGCCCGCCTTAAAGGAACACAACCTTGCCATCGCCGATGCCATCAACCAGGGCGGGCGCAGCTACCTAACGCCTTCGGTGCTGAAAGGTCAGCAGATGATCCGCGTTTCCATCGGCGCTGAAGCCACCGAGCGAAAACATCTAGAAGCCCTGTGGGCGGATTTG
>JAUYES010000630.1 GCA_030691225.1 Holophaga sp.
GGCTTGGGTCCTTCCGAATCTTTCAGGCAAGGGCACCCGGGTAGAGAAAGTCGTCGCTCCGGCCGAAGCCAACCGCCCCATCCTGGTGGACCTGGGCCAGGGGCTGCGTCTGGCCTACAGCCCATGGGTACCGATGGACCGCGATGACCGCACACTGCCCCACCGTGTGACGCCCCAACCCCTGCCGTTGGAGGGCGAGGACATTGCGCTGCCCTTCAGTGAACAGTCGCTGTCCAACCTCGTGGTCTTCACCCGGGCCTATGGCCACCTACGGTGGTTCCAACCCACGGATGCCGCCTCGCAAACCGACTGGGACCGCGCAGTCATCGCGGGCATGGCTCCCATGGCCGCCGTCAAAGACACCACCGAACTGCGGGAGCGCCTGCGAACCTTTTTCGGCATCATTGCTCCCCGCGCCCAGTTCCTGGCCCCTGGAGAAGAGCCCGCTCCCTTGATGGCGCCGGAAGGCACCGCCCGCTATCAGCGTTGGGTGCATGTGGGTGGCTACGAACTCAGTGAGAAGATCCGCCCCCACCAGGGACCGAAGCGGGCTAGTCGTCTCGCGGCGGTGGTCATCACGTGGAATCTGCTACGCCATTTTTCACCCTACCTCGAACCCGTGCAGAAGGAGTGGGAAGCGGCCCTGGAACAGGGCCTGCGGGATGCGGCCACCGCCTCGGACGATGCTGCGTTCCTCCACGGCTTCCGCACCTTCACCGCCAACTTCCGCGATGGCCATATCTTTCCCCGCATGGAGTCCTGTTTGCAGCGGAGCTTTTCGCTACCTTTCTATGTTGCCCAGGCGGAAGGCCGCGCCTTCGTCCAGCGGGTAGGGCCGAATCAGGATCCACGCCTCACCCCGGGCTCTGAGATCCTCTCTGTGGGCGGCGAAGAAGCCAATGCAAGACTCGCCCGCATTGCCTCTGAGGTCGGCCCGACCAACCTTGGCCACCAGCAGCGGGGCGCCGAGATCATGTTTATCGGCCTACCCACTGATCAGGCTGTTTCCGTTCGCTGGCGCACACCCCTAGGCGAAGTGATTGAGGCAAACCTCAACGGCAGAAAAGCTTACGTCGCCCCCCGAGACCCCAAGACTCCCGTGCGGGAACTGGAGTCCGGCCTCTGGTATGTGGATGTCACGCGGGACATCCCGGATGAAAATGAAACCCTCGCCCGTCTCGCCCAGGCCAAGGGCCTCGTGGTGGATCTGCGGGGCTACCCTTCCAGCGATTTCACGAAAAAACTGCTTTCGCGCCTGATCGACGCACCAATCCACAACCCACTGATGGCATACCCCGTGGTTCGCACCCCGGAGCGTGAGGCCCTGAACTGGAAGTCCGCCCCGGGCTCCGTCGTCGTTCCGAAGGGCCCCCGGTTTCGCGCCAAGGTTGCTTTCCTCATCGACGGCGAGGCCATCAGTTATGCCGAGACGCTGCTGAGCATGGTGGAGGCCTACAGACTCGGCGAGTTGGTGGGCGAGCCGACCACCGGCACCAATGGCAATGCTGCCAGTGCACGCCTTCCCGGGGGCGTCGACCTTAACTGGACAGGCCTGCGGGTGCTCCGTCACGATGGCAGTGTTTTTCACCAGATCGGTATCCGTCCCACCGTTCCCGTAACCCGCACCGTAAAAGGACTCAAAGAAGGCCGAGACGAAGCGTTGGAGGCAGCAGTCAAGGCAGTCCAGCAGCGCTAAAGCTTTGATCCAACCAAATCAGGAGGGCCGGACACATTGCCCACCGAAGCTGACGTGAAGCTGGACATGAAAGCATCAGGCCCCGGGTGGGGCCTGATGTTCTCTTGTTTATTTGTCCGACGCTACAGCCCGTCCCACGCCGTAACGCTGTATTCCGTCTTCTTCCCGTAATCCGTTTCGATCTGGGCGAGTTGGAGTTTGCCGCTGGCGTCGTCGTTGACGGCGTGCCACCGGGTGTACCAATCCAGCACCCAAACACCACTCTCGCGGGTGCCGTTGCCGCTCCAGCCGTTGCCGCCAAAGGGCGCGTGGGCCTCGGCGCCCACGGTGGAGTTGTTGATCGAGGACATGCCCGCCTTGATCTGGCGCTTGAAGCGATCCACCCAGGATCGATTTTCGGTGTAGATGGCGCTGGAAAGGCCGTAGGGCGTGCCGTTGGCGTATTCCATGGCTTCTTCGAAACTTTCCACGGTGCTCAAATTTACGGTGGGCCCAAAGACTTCAGTCTGGAAGAGCCACATGTCCTTGGTGACGTTATCCCAGACGCAGGGCTGCATATACTGGCCGCGGCCGATTTCGCCGTGCACACGAGCATCTCGGTTAGCTTCGCTCCAGCGTTCACCACCCGTGAGCAGCGTGGCGCCGTCCTTCTTGCCCATCTCCCAGTGCTCTTCAAAGGCGGTGGCGAAGCGGGCATTGATCATGGGGCCGTAGAGCACTTCGGGATGGCTGACAGGATTGCCAATGGGCAGGTTGTGAACGGCTTGCAGGAAGCGCTCCTTGAAGGCCGCGGCAATATCCTTGTGCAAAATGATATTGGCCGTGGAGGTGCAGCGCTGGCCTGCGGTGGCAAAGGCACCGAAGAGGGCACCATGAACGGCATTTTCCAGATTGGCATCGGGCATCACGATCATGGGGTTCTTCCCGCCTAGTTCCAGGCTCGGAATGATCAAGTTGCGCCCGCACATTTCACCGATCATCCGGCCCACAGTGGTGGACCCAGTGAAGCTGAACTTGTCGTAGTAGCCCTTATCGATGCCTGCCAAGAAGTGCTTGCCGCATCCGGAGCGGCCTTTGCCATTCACCACGTTCACAACGCCCGGAGGCAGCCCGGCATCCATCATGCAGCGAGCGAAAAGGTAAGCGATGGTGGGCGCGTCGTCGCTGGGCTTCCACACTACGGTGTTGCCGCAGAGGATGGCAGGGATGATCTTCCAACTGGGTACTGCCAAGGGGAAGTTGTTGGCCGCCAGGATGCCGCAGACGCCGACGGGGCGGCGATAGGTGGTTATTTCCTTGTTCGGTAGTTCCGAAGGCACGGTCTGCCCGTAGAGGCGGCGGCCTTCGCTTTGGAAGAAATGGCAGGTATCGATGGCTTCCTGGACCTCGCCTCGGGCCTCGCGGATGGTCTTGCCGATTTCGCGGGTGATGACCTTCGCGAGCTTTTCCTTGTTGGCTAAGAGCGCCGAGCCGATGCGGCCAACGATTTCGCCACGCACGGGAGCGGGCACTTCCTTCCAGGTCTGGAAGGCATCGCGGGCAGCCTTGGCGGCTTTTTCGATATCGCGTTCACCGCATTCGGGGAAAATGCCGACGGTATCGCGAGTATCCACTGCGGATTTGGAATCAAAGGAGGGCAGATCCCCTTCCAGTTCTCGACCCCCAATCCAGTTAAATCCAATGATGGTCTTACCCGTGGATGCCACCTGGGGGTGATTGAGCTTTAGATACATGGAACCTCCAAGGGGTTTGGATGCCACAGAGTAGCCGATGACTCTGGGATTTTTCTGGAATGACCTGACCTATGACAGATCGGACGACTTTGCGGCAGACTTGAAGACTTGAGTATTTCGGAGGTCAGGGTGCGGAAATTTGATTTGGTGGTGGTAGGCGCAGGGATCTCGGGTGGATCCCTGGTTTTCAATCTGTTGAAGCAGGGCTTCACGGGTTCGATCCTGGTGGTGGATCGGGGCGACGCCATCGCCACTGGCCCCACGGCCTTTAGTGCAGGTGGGTTCCGCAATCTTTGGACCACCACCATCAATCAGCAGCTCTGTACCAAGGGCATCGAAGTGCTCAAGGGTTTCCAGGAGGAAATGGGCGTTGGCTGCGGCTTCCACCAGAGCGGTTACCTGTTTACTTACTACGCCAAGAGTTGGGCCAAGATCCCCGAGGCCGCCGAAATTTGGCGCAGCAACGGCGTGAACTTTGAACTCTGGACTCCCGAACAGATCGAAGCCAAGATCCCGGGGCTATTCT
>JAUYES010000643.1 GCA_030691225.1 Holophaga sp.
AGAAAACCCCAGAGGACTGGGAAATCCACCTGCATGATGGACAGCCAAATCGTGATCAGGATGCCCGTGGCAATGCTGACCATGGTTTTGATGACCATGTAGCGCTTCATGTCATTGATAAAGGTTGTGAACTGTGGAAAGGCTTGATGAGGGTTTCCCAGCACGGCACGAAGCTTGATTGGGAAGCTGGACACTTCTAGCAAGATGAACGTGGCAGTGAGGAGGATCAGGACAATGTTCGAAAAAACAGAGCCCAGTTGCATGAGCAGGGCCGCTGTCCAATTCATGACGGAGCCCGGATTGACATACTTCAGTAGGATCTCGCCAGATTTGGCGATGCCTTTCGAGGCCAAGAATTGCCTGAAACTCGCGGCCTGTTCTTGGAATTGAACTTGGTACTGCGGAAGCGCCACATAAAAACTGTTAACGGAAGTTCCCACCACGGCACCGATGGCTACCAGGAACAGCACCATTCCAGCCACGACCAACAATACCGACGCAAGATTGGGTATTCGTTTGCGTTGCAGCCAGAGTACCGAAGGTGTGGCGAGCATCGCCAGAAAAATGGAAACGAAGAGTGTTACCAGCACTGATTGGGCGAGGCTGATCCCCCAGACGATGACCACAATCGCTGCCACTAAAACGATTTGTCTTGGCAATGGGTGGAGTTCGACCTCATTGATCATCGAGAAGGGCCTTTTGGTCGTAGGTTCAGCACCTGGAGCTTTCATTTGAACCCTTGTGCATTGGGATTACTCACCCCATGTCTGTGGTGTGCAGACCTGAAACAAGGACAAAGCGAAGACCTAAGGGCGGCGTCGCCATCGCGACCCGAAACGCACCGCGCAACAAGCGCGCAATGGATCGGGTGGCTAGGTGGGAGACCACGATGGGGTCGGAGCTGGAAAGCGCGGCCCGATCATACTCGGCCGCGATCATATCGCCGACTTGAGTGGTTTGACACGTGATTGCGATCATGAAATTCTCCTGAGGTTTACTAGAGTTGGGCGAGATTGGAATTAGTAGCGCCATGTGGCTGGGTCACGGGCACCAGGACGCACCGGTGGTTGGAGAGAGCGGCCTTGAAGGCCCGAACCCCTACGCAACCGGATGCCTAACAGCGCCGTTCGGCGGAAGCGGTGCGGTGCTCCATTTCGCATCGTGAACCGCCCGGCAAACAGAATCGCCAAGACCATCAGGGCCAATAAAACAACGCCTATCACAAACGATTCAGGCAGCATAGTCTCTCCTAGTAGAAAAGAGAGCAGTTATTAGGCCAGTTTAAAAACTCTTTTGTATTCATATATTTGGACAAGGTCACGTTCTTTTTAAAAAATGCAATTCGATCAAAATGAAGTATCCTAGTGTTCAATTCGAAGGATGCCCTTAGCCCATGCGCGCCGAAGACCTGGATTACGATGAGTTGCTGGAACTGGTCCCCGAAAGTGGGATGATTCGCTTTGCCGGGCAGCGGGCGCTACTCATCGATGCCATGGCGATGGGGCTGCTGCGAAAATACCTGGTCGAAAATTTTGGACTGACAGCAGCTCGCACGGTGCTTACCCAATTTGGTTTTGCCCATGGTTGGAGGGTGGCGGAGGGGCTCAAATCGGGATTTATCTGGGATAGCAATGACGAATTGCATCGCGCGGGGACGCGAATTCACACGCTTCAAGGGCTTTTTCGGTTTGAACTGGGCGGTACCGATCCACTCTCCAAGCAGGGGGTGATTTTGGATTCCTCCTACGAAGCCGAACAGCATCTTTTGCATTTCGGCCGGTCTGATGCACCGATGTGCTGGACCATAAGTGGTCTGATCAGTGGCTATATCAGCCAAACGACTGGTAAGGACATCTATGTGCTGGAAGATCGCTGCGTGAGCATGGGCGATGCCTGTTGCCATCTGTTTGGGCGAACACGGGAGGAGTGGGGAGACGAACGCGCGGATGAGCTTCGCTACTTCAAGCCGGATCGCTTGAAGGATTGTCTGGATGTCTCCCTTGTTCGTGTCACCGAAACGCTAAAGGCGGCCGAGCGGAAATTGCGCGATCGTCGCCGGGCTCTGGTGAGCCTTGAGCCTGAGGTGGAAGAGCCCTCGGAGATCATGATCAAGAGTCAGGCCATGCGCAAACTCGTGGATCTGGCACGCAGGGTGGCTAAGGTCGATTCCACGGTCCTGATCACTGGAGAAAGTGGTTCCGGCAAGGAGCGCGTTGCGAAGTTGATCCATGACCAATCCACCCGTTCATCGGGACCCTTCATCGCCGTCAACTGTGGTGCCATTACGGAGACACTGCTGGAGAGTGAGCTCTTCGGTCACGCGCGAGGTTCTTTTACGGGCGCGACTCATGACCGCCCAGGGCTTTTCGAAGCCGCTTCAGGGGGAACGCTGCTGCTGGATGAGGTGGGTGAAGTTTCCCAAGGCATGCAAGTAAAGCTACTGCGCGCTATCCAGGAGCGGGAAATTCGTCGGGTCGGAGAAAACAAGACACGAAAGGTTGATGTGCGCATTTTGGCCGCTACGAATCGTGATTTGGCCCTGGGAATTACCAACGGGACTTTCCGCGAGGATCTTTATTACCGGTTGAAGGTGGTGGAACTGAAGGTGCCGCCCTTACGCGAGCGCCGCGAAGATATTCTCCCCCTGGCGCGTTTGCAACTTGCCAGCTCGGCGGTTTGGATGAAGCGCAAAATTTCAGGGTTCTCCCCAATTACCGCCGATCAGCTTCTGCGCTACGATTGGCCGGGCAATGTGCGGGAACTGGCCAATGCCATGGAACGCGCGGCTGCCCTGGCTGAGGGGAGTCGGGTTGAGCTTATCGATCTTCCCGAGGAGGTTCGGCAGGCCTTTCCCTCACCGGTGGCGATAACCGGGGGCGTTCAATCCCTAGAGGCCGTGGAAAAGGAATACATCCTTTCGGCCCTGGATCTGAATGGCGGCAACCAGACGGCCACCGCGGAGCAACTCCAGATTGGCTCCGCCACCTTGTATCGGAAGCTTAAGAGCTACGGCATGATCGGCGGCGATGCGGCAACCCGGAAGGCCTCTAAGCGTTAGGATTCCTGGCAAAAGATGAAACGCCAAGACGCCAAGGCTCCAAGAAAAAACAATTAAGACCGTGCGGAAGGTCGCCGGTCCCGCTATGCGACAGGGGCGACCCTTGGCGGATTCACTGCTGTTGCTTTTCTTGGCGAAGGCGCGCAGCGCCGCTTGGCGTCTTGGCGGTAAATCAATTTCCCGGCCAAGCCGAAACATCGCAAAGGCAGTCCCCCACAAAGGGCATCACTGCGCCACGGTGTGTGCTCTGGGTACCCAACTATTAGTTTGATTTAGCGAGCGGTGGTTCTTGCTGGGACTGGCGGGGATTTTCCTTCGGGTTTGGGTGGCGTGCGGGGCCCCAGGAAGCCTGGCAGAATTCCTCGGAAGAGGCCGTTTCCAATGAGTTTGCGGATGGCTTCCCATTCGCTGGCCTTGGGGTGGTGGGTGGAACCGGAAATCCGAATTACCGTAGCCACTTCCCTGGTTGAGTGATTTTTGAATAGGGTGGCTAGGACTTGCAGTGCACGCATCTTGACGCGCTTCCCAAAGGGTTTCCCTTTGTCTTTTTGACGATCATAGATCATCAGATTCTTGACGAGTGGCTTCATGTAGCCTTCGATCCTGCCGTTGTGGACACGCATTTCGGAATAGAGCGAAAACATACCATCTGCCACATCCACGCCCGAATGGGCCAGGAGAAAATTGTTGAGGGTCGTCAGCTTGGCGTCATCGAGCTTCAAATGGATATCGAAGTCGGGGGAGCTGGCCGTGGGGCGAAATCCTCCTGATACTTCCGTGGCCCCGCTCCCCATGAAAGCCCCACGAGCCAGGAAAGTGGATCTTCCTTGGTTGCCTTCATTGTTCAGGTTTTCCAAATTCAGGTTGACCCTGGAAAGCCCCAATCGGTAGGTGGGAGTGGTGCCTTCGTTCACAAAGCCGATTTGTCCGTTGGACATTTTCAACGTGTTGACCCGAAGCATGAGCTGGGGTGCGTCACGCACGCTCTTCGCTAATTTGGCAACCTGCTTGCCATGCTCCTTCTCGAGGCTCTTGGTGGCTTTGCGAGTGATGTAATCCACCTGGAGATCTTCGAAGAGCACTTCCCGCAGATGCGCCAATTGAAATTCCGGCGTGTACTCCAGGGCTCCATCCAATGAAAGTAAGCCACCGGTGGTTTTGAGGTTGAATTTCTGCCCAATAGGATCCAGGCGATCAAGGGGCACCTGCTGCAAACGGATCTCGCCCTGGGCAGAGGCGTGGGGTTTGTGCAGGAAATCAGCGGCTCCTTTGAACTCAATTTTGCCGGTGTCGAATAGCACGCCTTCCATCGT
>JAUYES010000651.1 GCA_030691225.1 Holophaga sp.
CCGATGCCACCCAGGACCAGACGGACGTGGCGGGCTTCGCCGTGCTGGAGCCGATGGCAGACGGCTTCCGGAACTGGCAGAAGCCAGGCTACCCCGTGCCTGCGGAACATGCGCTGCTGGACAAGGCCCAGCTGCTGACCCTGAGCGCGCCCGAGCTGACGGTGCTCGTGGGAGGCATGCGGGCGCTGGGCGCCAGCGCGGGCGGATCGAAGGAGGGCGTCTTCACGGACCGACTCGGCGTGCTGTCCAACGATTTCTTTGTCCACCTGCTGGACATGGGCACGGAGTGGAGGCCCCTCACCGAAAAGGGTGACCGCTTCGAGGGGCGGGACCGCAAGACGGGCGCCGTGAAGGGAACAGGCACGCGGGTTGATCTGGTCTTCGGGTCCAACTCCCAGCTCCGCGCCCTGGCAGAGGTCTATGCCCAAGACGACGCGAAGGATAAATTCGTCCGCGACTTCGTGGCCGCCTGGACCAAGGTGATGAATCTGGACCGCTTCGATCGGGAGTGAGTCCCAATCGTGCTGTTGGAGTCGCAGATTGGCACGACCTTCTCGCGACTCCAACTGCTGAGCCCTGCCGATCCTCTGGCGACGGATGGATTCAGCAATCTGATAATCCCGGTTGAACAAGGTGTTCTGGCCATGTTTCCGTCAGGACTCGTCCACGGCCTTCGGCCTTTCCGCGGTACATCAGGTCATCGGCCATCCGCACGGCGGAGTCATAGTCCTTGGGCGCCTGGGTGAAGGTGACGGCGCCAAACGTGGCCCCGACCCCCCAGCGTTCTCCAACCTGAGGTATGAGTGTGGTGGAGAGGCGTTCGAGAGACACGCGCGCTGGTTCGGCCCCTGTCTCTGGCAGGAGGATTCCGAAATAAGCCTAGTCATCAGCGTTGAAAATGAAGAGGCGGTGGGGCCGGGAGCAAACTCTTTCTAGGTTTGACGACTTTGGCAAGGCTCGTCTGTCATGGCCTGCTCCTGCTGCTGATGGTTGATTCTTCTAGGAACTTAAAATTGTCACATTACCCTCCTTTTCGGAGGTTCGTCGGTGCTGGGGCGTTCAGCCCGCTTATCATTTGGCTTCTCTGAGTTCGGAGCAGCGGCATGATCAAGCAAAGGCTTCAAAAACTGGCAGGCACTTGGTTGGCGGGTCTTCTGGCCTTGCTGCCACTCGCCTTGACCCTTTCCCTGCTTGTCTGGGTCGTCAACGTGATCCATGTGTATCTGGGCCCTAACAGTCCTGCAGGGCGTATTTTTTCTCTGTTTGGTCAGCCGTTTTTCGATCATCCGGTACTGGAGTATCTGGCTGGTTCAGTCCTCCTCGTCCTGGTGATTTACCCCTTGGGTCTTGTGGTCCGATCGAGTTTATCGAAGCCGCTGACGGCTTTCGTGGATCGGACAATGCGGCGAATCCCAGTGTTAGGGAGTCTCTACAGCCTCGTTGATCGTTTCGTTGGACTGGTGGATCAAAAGCAGGATGCGGATATTGCGGCCATGAGTCCGGTCTGGTGCTTTTTTGGGGGAGACGGAGTGGCTGTGCTTGCCCTGCTGCCCAATCCTGTCCCGGTTCAGTTGGAGGGCAGGGCCTATCTCGCCGTGCTCGTTCCAACGGCACCGGTGCCCATCGGCGGCGGCCTGCTTTATGTTCCCGCTGAATGGGTGCGTCCAGCCCAGATCGGGGTCGACACGCTCACCAGTGTCTATCTCTCCATGGGGATCGTGGCACCACCATCCCTCCTGAAAGACGAGCGACCTTCCTCATCGCTGGAATAAAGAAGGCTGATCCTGCGCCAATCCTGCCGTGGCGGGCTCAGCCCCGGAGGCGGCGCAAAAAGCGCCCCAAGAGACCATCTCCTTCTCGCTGGAGAAGTTGGTCCAGCTCCCCCGCATCCAACCAGACCCCTTCACAGGTCTCGCAGCGATCGATGCACAGATCCCCGTGGTCGATTTCACAGAGTTCCCCACCGCACTTCGGGCAGTGCATCCAGTGGTGCTGACGCTGGGCTTCTCTCACGGCGGCCTGGCATTCCTGCTCCGCCTGGAACTTGGCCTGTTCGGCTTCAACCTCCAACGCTCGACGCCGCTCCAGTTCTTGTCGAAACAGATATTCCTCCTCTCGGCTCCGGGCGCGGTCCGCGAGGGTTGAACCAATGGTGTCACCGGAGGGAAGGGGAATGGGGAGGGGCTGAGATTCGCGGCTCGGATTCATAACAACTCCTTGAGAAGAGGGCCAAAACCGGCCTTGGCGTGAGAGGGGATGGGCGAACCCTTCAGGATTCCGCGCGCTCCAGCGACCGGTGCACGGCGCGGCCGAGCCGCCGACAGGCGGAGTCGATGGCCGTGTAGAGATCGCTTGAGATGGCTTCTACAACCTCTCCTGGGCGCCGGGCAAGGGAGGCCTCGATGCGGCAGTGTTTGTCGATGCCCCCCTTGGGACCATTGAGATCTTGCAGGCGAACCACCACGCGAAGCACCTGGTCGGTCCGCCGGGAGAGGGCCACGCCTAGGCGGCGGGCAACCCGATCACGGATCGCTTCGGTGGCGCTGAATCCGATGCCTTTGATATCGAGCTTCATCTCAAACTCCTGCGCAGGGGTTGCGCAGGAACAGCTTCGGTCAAAGAAAAGGATCCAACAAATATATAAAATGGATTGAATCTATCTTTATTTTGGATAGATTCTGTCCATGGAATGGCTTAACTATCACCACCTGTTCTACTTCTGGACCATCGCCCGGGAAGGCTCGGTTACCGCCGCCGGAAAGGCCTTAAATCTCTCCCAGCCGGCCCTCAGCGGGCAGATCCGGCAGCTGGAGGAATCCTTGGGGGAGAAGCTCTTTGAGCGACAAGGGCGAGGGCTTGCGCTCAGTGAAGCGGGCAGGGTCGCCTTTCGCTACGCGGATGAGATTTTCACGTTAGGGAGGGAGTTCCAAAGTGAACTAAAGGGTCGGCCCACGGGACGACCCCTGAGACTGACCGTCGGGATTTCGGATCTGCTCCCCAAACTGCTGGTCCATCGTCTCCTTCGGCCCGCCCTGAGGCTGCCAGAACCTTTGCGCCTGACCTGCCGGGAGGGAGCACTGCCTGGAATGATTCAGGCCCTCTTCTCCCACGAACTGGACTTAGTGTTCTCCGAGTCTCCCTGGCCCGCCCGAGCTGGAGGCCGAGCCTACAATCATCTGCTTGGCGAGTGGGAGCTGAGGCTCGTGGGGACGCCGGAATTGCGGCGGCGCCATCCGGGGCGATTTCC
>JAUYES010000662.1 GCA_030691225.1 Holophaga sp.
AAGATCCCGATGCCGTCGTCATCACTCACGCCGGGGGTGGCAATCTGACAGGCACCGCCCGTGGTCTTCTGCTGGCAGGCTGCGACAAGACTCGCATCGTAGCGTGCTCCGTGGATCTGGGTGGCCTGCACATGGCCTCGGACACCGACTTCAACAAGAAATCCTTCACCACCGGCCACACCGGTTTCGGCGTACCTTTCGCCACCTGGCCCGACCGGGTGGATGTGCCGCGCAACGCCGCCCGCAGCCTTCGCTACATGGATGAATACCAGCTCGTGACCCAAGGCGAAGTCTTCTATGTCACCGAACTGCTCACCAAGCTCGAAGGCCTGGAGCGCGGCCCCGCAGGCAACACCAGCCTCACGGCCGCCGTGACACTCGCATGTCAAATGGATCGCGATCAGATTGTGGTTGTACAGGAAACGGAATACACCGGTGCTGGCAAGCACCACAACCGCCAGCTTTCCTTCGCCCGCGAAAACGGTATCGAAGTCCGCGTGGGT
The DNA here is from genome assembly GCA_030691225.1 of Holophaga sp. Lineage (GTDB taxonomy): Bacteria > Acidobacteriota > Holophagae > Holophagales > Holophagaceae > JAYREN01. Next base: position 504 of record JAUYES010000662.1, read on the forward strand.
GATCCTGCCGGCAATATTCCAGGAAAGACCATCGTGATTCCCGAACACCTCGGCCAAGTGCGCGGGAAGGTGCAGGACATGGACCGACTTCGCACATCGTATTTGAAAAATGCCATCAAAGCCTATTCTCTAGAACTTTGGAATGAAAACGATTACGCCTTCGTCGCGGCAGATCTCAAGACCAATGCGGCGTGGGTGAAGCAGGCAATCAAAGACATCTAAAGAAAACGATTCACCGCCAAGGCGCGAAGGCGCCAAGAAAATCATTTTGTTCTTAGCGCCTTCGCGCCTTGGCGGTTCAATTTTTCCCTTCCGAAGAGGAGACACCCATGACTGACGATCGAATCGCCCGGTTTGAAACACGCCGGGTTGAACTTGCCAAAATGAGCAACGACCAGCTCAAATCCCGATTCTGGGAACTGACCAACAAGATGGTCGAGCCCATCGTGGAGCTTGCCAAAACGCACACCTCGCCTTCCATCGAGCGCGCCATACTACTGCGCATGGGCGTGGACAGCGTCTCCAGCCACGGCGTGGTGGATCGCATTTTGGAAGCAGGCCTATTGGGCAAGGGCGCGGGACATGTGGTTCTGAAGCTCTCCAAAAAGAGCGGCAAGGATATCCGTGGTGCGGCCCAGGCCATCCTCGATGACAAGAACGTGCTCAACGGCCTCTTCTAGGAAAGATCGAGACATGACAACTCAACCGCTGGATCCCACCAAGAAACTCGATATCGAGCTCATTCTCGAAAACCTGGAAACCTACCATCCGCCCCGCAAGGGCTGGACGTGGCGCGATGTACCGACCGAAGGCGTCAATATGGGCCCCTTCCACTTCCGGGATATGTCTAAGCCCCTGAAGAACTCCATCGGCCTTCCCGCCGCCAAATATTTTGAGAACATCGACCCTCAGCCTAGCTGCGTCGTCACCACCGAAATCGCCTCCGGGCGTTTCGAAGATGATATTCGCCGCATGCGCATGGCGGCCTGGCATGGCGCCGATCACATCATGGTGATCCGCACCACGGGCCAGAGTCACATCGATGGTCTCCTCGAAGGCACGCCCGAAGGCATCGGCGGGGTGCCCATCACCCGCAAACAGATCCGCGCCAGCCGCAAGGCCTGCGATCAGATCGAAGAAGAAGTCGGCCGCCCCATCAACTTCCACAGCTACGTTTCCGGCGTGGCCGGTCCTGAAGTCGCCGTGCTCTTCGCCGAAGAAGGCATCAACGGCGCCCACCAGGATCCCCAGTACAACGTGCTCTATCGCAATGTGAACATGTACCGTTCCTTCGTGGACGCGGCGGAAGCCAAAAAGGTCATGGCCGGTGCCCGCATCTTCCAGATCGATGGTGCCCACAATGCCAACGCTACCGCCAAGGCTGGCTGGCTCGTGATGCCCGAACTGATGGTGCAGCACGGCATCAACTGCGCCTTTTCCGTGGCCGTGGGCATGGATCCGAATCTCATCGGCCTCAGCACCGTGCCGCCCAACGCGCCTCCAGCGCCCAAGCTTTGGTACGATCTGCCCTACGCCGTGGCGTTGCGTGATTTCTTTAGTGAATTCAAGATGCGCGCTCAGCAGAACACGCGTTACATCGAGGCCGACATCGAGGAAGCC
>JAUYES010000677.1 GCA_030691225.1 Holophaga sp.
TGAATCAGGCTGTCACACCTTTGAGTCTGCGCCGGAAGACCCGGCAAATCATGGTTGGAAAAGTGCCCATCGGCGGCGATGCACCCATCAGCGTGCAGAGCATGACCAAAACCGATACGCGGGACGTGGAAGCCACGGTCAAGCAGATCTACGATTACGCCGCGGCGGGCTGCGAAATCGTGCGGGTGTCGGTTCCCACCACACGCGCCGGAGAAGTCTTCCACGAAATCTGCGCCCGTAGCCCCATTCCCGTGGTGGCCGATATTCACTTCGATTACCGCTTGGCCCTAGTAGCTGCCGATGGCGGGGCGGCCTGCCTGCGCATCAATCCAGGCAACATCGGAGGCCAGGACCGCGTGCGCGCGGTGGTGGAAAAAGCAGGTGAGAAGGGCATTCCCATCCGCATCGGCGTCAATGGCGGCAGCCTGGAAAAAGAGTTGCTAGAGAAATTCGGCAGCGCCACACCCGAGGCCATGGTGGAAAGCGCGCTGCGCCATCTGGAGATGCTTGAGAAAGAGGGCTTCTACAACACCAAGATCAGCCTCAAGGCCAGCGATGTCATTCGCACCGTGCAGGCCTATCGCTTACTGGCCAAGCAGGTGGATTATCCCTTCCACCTTGGCATTACCGAAGCGGGAACGCCTTGGGGCGCCACGATCCGCAGCAGTGTGGGCATGGGCATTCTGTTGGCAGAAGGATTGGGCGACACCATTCGCGTTTCCCTCACCGGCGAAGGCCAGGAGGAATGCAAGATCGGCCATGAAATGCTTCGCGCCCTGGGCCTGCGTAGTGGCGGCTTCCACATGGTGAGCTGCCCCAGTTGTGGCCGCGTGCAGATCGACCTGAACCGCGTGGCCAATGAGATCGAAGCGGGCCTGCGGGAAATCAATCACGAGCACATCACCTACGCCGTCATGGGTTGCGTGGTGAACGGCCCTGGCGAGGCCATGGAAGCCGATCTGGGTGTGGCGGGCGGCGCGGGCGAAGGCCGCATCTACCGCAAAGGGGAACTCATCCGAAAGGTCAAAGAGGAAGACATCGTTTCCGCCTTCCTGGAAGAGGCCCGCAAGCTCAAGGCCGAACGTGAAACGGCCTAGGATGTGGATCTACTGGGCGCTCACGCACCCCTTTCTCATCCTGGCCAGTTATCTGGTGCTTGAAGCTCTCCTACCCGTGCGGTTCCAGCCCACCGCCTGGTGCCTGCGCGGCGCCATCCGGGTGTATCAGAAAACGCTAGGCCCTGCCCTGCCCTCGCAGTGCCGGTTTACGCCGACCTGCAGCCATTACGGCCTGGAGTGCATCCGCAAATACGGAACTCTGCGCGGCGGAGCGCTAACAACTTGGCGCATTTTGCGCTGCAATCCCTTTGGCGGGCACGGGGAAGATTTGGTGCCCTAAAAGGGCGTGGCACCCAAAAAAAACATATGGAATTATTGGTATATCAGATACTTCGACTGTGATCTGCGTCGCTTCCTTTTGCGATTTTCGATTCGCGTCTCCCGTCACAGGCAGGAAAGCCTATAAACAGGTTCCCTTCCTTTTCGGAGTCGACCATGACCCGGGCCTTCGCCTCTGCCTATCGTGACCCCAAGCGCGCCATTCCCGATCCCTTCGCGGTAGAGAAGCTGAAGCGCGTGGATCGCCCGACCACTCGCATCGAGGATGGTCAGGTGCCCCGGGTGGATGAGCGGGATGGTGGTTTTTACCGAGCAGGACAAGGCGAATTTGGCCCAACGGTCGAGCGAGAGTACGGCCGTTTCATGGACAAGTACGCGCTGTCAGCGTCCCTCCTGCACATGAGCAAGATGCTGGGTCAGGAAGACATGGTGGATGGGGATGTTCGAGAAGGCATGGCCCCCGGCCTGGACAATCCCATTGCCAACGCCCGCCACATCAAGGAACTGGCCTACTTCCTGCGCTCCGATGCCGTGGGTATCTGTGAACTGCCCCCCTACGCGGTCTTCACGCATAGCCGCATCGATGGCAGCCCCATCGAACTGAAGCACAAATACGCCATCGCCATTCTGGTGGATCAAGACTGGAAAACATCGGCCGCCTTCGATGGCCGGGATTGGATCTCCAATTCCATGAGTTTTCTGGCCTATTCCAACTCCGGTTTCATCGCCTGCGTGATCGCCGATTACCTGCGTCGCTTGGGCGTTCCCGCCCGCGCTCATCACGCCAAAAATTATCAGGTACTGGTGCCGCCCATCCTGGTCTGGGCTGGGCTCGGCGAAATGAGCCGCATGGGCGATGTGGTGATCAACCCCTTCCTGGGGCCACGTTTCAAGGCCGCCATCATCACCACCGATCTACCCCTGGCCATCGATAAACCCATCGATTTTGGTCTCCAGGATTTTTGTTCCAAGTGCAAAAAATGCGCCCGGGAATGCCCCAGCGGTGCCATTAGCGATGGCGACAAAATCTTCAGCAACGGCTACGAGAAATGGCAGGTGGATGTCGAGAAGTGCACCTCCTTCCGATGCAGCAACCAATACGGCAGCGGCTGTGGCACCTGCATCAAGGTCTGCCCCTGGAACAAGCCCGACACCCGCTTTCATCAGGCCATCAACTGGTCCATGCGCAATATCCCGTTCTCTCGGAATTTCGCGGTGC
>JAUYES010000681.1 GCA_030691225.1 Holophaga sp.
GGAATACGGCTTCCACCCGCCCACGATCTACTTCCCCCTGATCGTCCACGGTGCGCTCATGATCGAGCCCACGGAGAGCGAGAGCAAAGAGGAAATGGACGCCTTCATCGATGCCATGAAGAAGATCGCCCAGGAAGCGGATGAAAATCCCGACATCCTGCACCAGGCACCCACCACCACCGTGGTTCGCCGTCTGGATGAAACCACCGCCGCCCGCAAACCCATCCTGCGGTGGACCAAGGCCTAACGATAAAGTTCACCACGGAGACACGGAGAGCACAGAGAAAAAACAGAGAAAAGAAAAAAACAGAATCAATTCCTCCGACTCTTTTCCTTTTCCCTCAGCCCTTTCTCATTACGATCCTGTCTCCGTGGTGATTTTTTAAGCTTCAAGGATTCAAGCAGGAGAGCGCCTCCTGCAGGCAGGCCTCCCAGGTTTCGTCGGGTGTTTCCACCAGGAGAAATTCCAAAGCATTATTGGCGGGGTGGGCCTCACCGTGCGCTGCCCAAAGGTCGTACAGGGCATCGAGGGTGTTCCTGTCTAATTTTTTGTCCCGATGCCGATGCGCCTTGCGACCCCGGTCCGGATCCGGCCCGCGCATCGAAAGCCCTACTCGGGGCGAGGCGTGGAAGTGGAAGACCTGAGTCCAGACCGCGCCGATCTTTTGATCGAAATGGAGATAGTGGCCGTGATTCGATGCCGTGGGGACGAGTCGCCGGGTCGATCCTTGCCAAGCCGCAGCCCAGTGCAGGATCAAGGCCTCGGCCCGCAGGCGATCTTGGGCATGCCTCAAGGAGGCGCGAGCGGCCACAAGGAAAGGCTCGAGGATCTCCATCATTCACTCCCAAAAGAAACTTTCTTGCTTCAAGTTAACCCTTGGATGGAAATCTCCGAAAGGAATTAGGATAGGTTCGGAACATCATGTCCAAAGCCACAAAATGACGCTCATCAATCTACCCAGAACATTCCAGCGACGACCGCCGCTTTGGATGGTGCCAATTTTCGGCATCGTGGCAGTGCTTTGGGTATTTTTCGTGTGGCGATGGGGAGCCCGGTTTTTCGAAAATACTTCCCTTGTGGGGCTGCTATTGCTTGGTTTAGGTGGCATCGGCATCGTTGCGGCCCTAATGATTCACGCCCACGTGCAAGCCAGTCTCGCGGCTGCGGGCCAAGCGGTTCGAGAGGATGCCGAACGCGATTTCGAGGGTTTCCTGAACCTTCTCCCCGTGGGCACCGAGATCACCGACGCAACCGGCCGCATGCTCTATTGCAACGAAAAAGCCCTCCAGTTCTTCGGTCTCTCCGAATCGGCGGCCAGGGAACTGGATTGGACTCATCCGGACTTTCTCGTTCTTCAGCCCGATGGCAACCCGATGGAGCCCTCGGATCGTCCCCTCAACCGAACCTTGCTCACCGGTAGTCGCGTGCAAGATGTGGTCCTGGGCGTTGAGCACGAGAAAGAAGGAGACTGGGCCTGGGCCTCCGTTTCTGCCGAGCCGCGCTTCGATGAAGCAGGAAGAGTCAACCAGGTCATCGTCACCTTTGAAGATGTCACCAAAAAACGCACGGCTGAAACTGAGTTGGCTATCCAAACCTTCAGGGATAGGCTCACATCACTGCCCAATCGCACCCTCTTCATGGAACGCCTCGCCCAGGCCATTCTCCGCACCGAACGGCGCAAACTATCCACGGCCGTGCTCTTCCTGGATTTGGATCGTTTCAAGGTGGTGAACGATAGCCTTGGGCACGAATCAGGCGATCACCTATTGGTTCAGGTCGCCAAGCGCCTGCGCGGTTGCTTGCGACCCGAAGATACCGTGGCGCGACTGGGTGGCGACGAATTCGTCATCCTCTTCGAAGATCTGGTTTCCATCAATGACGGGCTGAACGTTGCCGAACGGGTTTCTGAAAGCATGAAGGCGCCCTTCCGCCTCGATGCTCAAGAGATCTACGCCACCTGCAGCATGGGACTCGCCTTATGCACCCTGGCCAGCACCTCTCCTTCCGACCTAGTGCGGGATGCAGAGGTCGCGATGTACCGCGCCAAGGCTCGGGGCGAAGGCGGTATCGAGATCTTTGATCCCAGCATGAATTCCCAGGCCCTGGAGCGATTCCAGATCGAGGGAGAATTGCGAAGGGCCCTCGAACGGAACGAATTCATCCTTTTCTACCAGCCTCTAATTTCGCTTCGAACGGGGCTAATCGAAGGATGGGAAGCATTGATCCGGTGGAAACATCCCGAAAAAGGTATGGTGCCGCCCCTCAATTTCATTCCCTTGGCAGAAGAAACCGGACTAATTGTTCCCATCGGGAAATGGGTGATTGAGGAGGCCATTCGGCAAGCCACGGCTTGGCACAACGGTTTCCCATCTGAGCCACCCCGGCTCATGAATGTGAATATTTCTGGGCGACAATTTCAGCATCGCGAACTGGTCACCACCGTCACAGAAGCCTTAGATATAACGGGTTTCGAGGCATCCTGCCTGAAGCTCGAAATCACCGAGAGCGTCATGATGCGGGATCCTCTGGCCAGCCTTGAAGCCATGAAGGTCTTCCGTGGCCTGGATATCCATTTGGTCATTGATGATTTCGGCACCGGCTACAGCTCCCTCAGCTACCTCAAGCGCTTCCCGGTCGATACGCTCAAGGTGGACAAGAGCTTCGTGGATGGCCTCGGCAAGGACGCCGAAAGCACCGCGATCGTAGGCGCCGTAATCTCACTGGCGAAATCCTTGGGCATGCGGGTCACGGCGGAAGGCATTGAGACCAAGGAACAACTGGAAATGCTTCGGGCCCTCAATTGCGATCAAGGGCAGGGTTATTTCTTCTCGCGCCCCCTTCCCGCCGCCCAGGCCGAAGAACTCCTGACGAAAAATCCTACGTGGTGAGGATTCCCTCTTTCTTCCACCCTCCCGACCTGCTAAACCTTTGAGACTTCCCTAAGGCCGAGGCTTCCATGATCAAAATCGAAATCGCCACTGCCCTCATGCAGACACTACCTGTGTCCAAAGCCACGGCTTTGCAGGTGGTCGATCTTCTTACGGACCGCATGAAGAAGGCCTTGCTCGACGGCGAGCGCATCGAGATCCGGGGCTTTGGTGTATTTGAGCCTCGCCCTCGCAAGCGCGGCCTGGGCCGCAATATCAAGACCGGCCAGAGCGTGGAAATCCCCAAGGGCAAGAGCATCCGCTTCAAAGCCGGCAAGGATCTCCGCGATATCGAGGTCAAGTAGGACTAGCGCTTTCGATCCTGCGCCAGGATGATCATTTCCCGCAGAGTCTTGGCCATGGTCATCGCAGACACACCGGTGGAATCGTAATGGGGCGCTAGCTCCAGACAATCCATGCCAACGAGCTTGCGACCCCGAAAGCGCTTGAGCCCTGCAATCAGGAGATCCCATCCGATGCCTCCCGGCTCGGGAGTTCCCGTGCCTGGATACAGGCTGGGGTCCAGCACATCCATATCGAGGGTGATGTAGATGGGCCGATCGCCAAGCTTCGCCAGCACCTCATCGATGGCTTCGAGGGTGAAGGGACGAAGGGTCTTGTGCTGCTTGGCCAGCTGCCATTCCTCCACCGAACCACTGCGAATGCCGAACTGGAAGAGATTTTCGAAGCCAACGCGATCGGCCGCGCGGCCGATGACCGTCGCGTGGGTGAGCGTATCGCCCCAGAGATCCGGACGTAGATCTGCATGGGCATCGAAGTGAATCAGGGCCATGTCGGGATGTTCATCGAAGGCTGCAAGGATGAGCGGCAATGCCACCAGATGCTCACCGCCGAAGGCGATGGGAAACTGCCCCTTGGCGCGGATTTC
>JAUYES010000682.1 GCA_030691225.1 Holophaga sp.
CGCTGGGGAATGGCGTTGAAGACGGGGCCCGTGTAGATCCAGATCCGTTTGAAAGTATCGGCCAGGCCAGGCACCCAGGCTGCGGGATTGGATCCGCCCACGACTTGTTCGAAGTTGTTCCAGAAGTTGTTGTTATGGGTCGCGGACTGGGGGGCAATGTTGGAGAGTCGGCAGGTGTCAGTGCCAGCTTGGGCTCCATAGCGGTAGGCCAAGTCCGACATCATGACCTGGTGGCCGCGAGTCCATCCACTGCCGGAGTAATCGCCATCCGTCACTTGGGGCGAAGCCAACCGAGTGTCAGCCGCAAAGGTGCGGGTGCCATTGGCAAAAGCGGTGATGAACTTGAAGTTGGCGTACGCCGTCCACAGGGGATTCTTCAGCCCTTCGTCGTAACCAAAGCGGAAGGAACCGTTGGGGAAGGCGGCGCCCAGGGTGTAGGAAGGCAACACGGTCTGGGGGCGGTTCGGGACAGTTACCGGATCTCCAGCATAGGTGGGATTGGGTGCCATTACGCTCATGGTGGCGTTTTCGCTGGTCACGGAGTTGCCGCCGCTGCTTACCACCACGCTGAACATGGCTGAGATCTCGTGGAGATCCGTGGCGCCGGTGGTGTAGTTGGCGGAAGTTGCTCCGCTGATGGCGGTGCCGTTCTTGCGCCATTGGTAGCTAAGGTTGCTGCCGCTGGCACCCACCGTGAAGGTGGCGCCGTCTGGTGCCGTAACGGTCTGGCTCTTAGGTTGCGTGGTGATGCCGAGGGTATTGGACATGACCGTAAGTAGGGCCGATTGACTAGTCAGCGATTGGGTGCCGCTCGTGACGGTGACGAGATAGGTGGATCCATTGTCAGTGCTGGTGGTGGCGGGTGTGGTGTAGATCGCCGCAGTGGCGCCGCTGATGCTGGTGCCGTTCTTCTTCCACTGATAGGTGAGGTTGGATCCCGTGGCGACCACATTGAAGGTAGCCGTGGCAGGTGCCGTCACGGTTTTGGCCACAGGCTGGGTGGTGATGCTTAGCGTTGGGATCGGGGTGGAGGTGACCGTGAGCAGGGCGGATTTACTGGTGATGGCTCCGTAGCCGTTGGTGATGTAGACCTGGTATTTGACGCCGTTGTAGGCGCTGGTGGTGGCGGGAGTCGTGTAGGTCCGGGTCGTGGCGCCGGAGATGTTGATCCCATTTTTTCGCCACTGATAACGGAGGGTGGCCGTGCCCGTGGCCGTTACGGAAAAGGTGGCCGCCTTGCCCAGGGCTACGGTGACTGCCGCCGGTTGGGTGGTGATCGCGGGTGCGGTACCGGCCTGGAGAATGGCCGGAACGGATAGACAAAGGGCTGCGCCCAAGGTGAAGGCGGTTCGGAAGAACATGGGGGCTCCGAGGGTGGCGGGAAAGATCTGTGACGGATCCTAAACCCAGTTCTGGAACGGGCCTTGTTAAGTGTTGTGAATTTTGTGACCGAGCGTTTTTTGCCGATTCGCGCATTCCTCGATGAGCGCGTTGAAATGGGTATCGCAGGGGAGCTAACGCGTAATTCCGATGATTTCTTTACCGCAACCTTGCTGTGAGTCTCAGCAGCGCTGGTGCCACGGGCTTCTCGCACCACAGCCCTTCGGCATGCTCGACCATGATCAGGCTGCCCCAATGCATGGCCCGGCCCACAATTCCCGCACGGAAGGTGGGATGGGCGATGCGGGTCCAGGGCTGGCTTTCGCCTTTGCCGAACTGGCTGCCGAAGGCGTCGAAGGCGGCCATGCGCTGATCCCATACTTCGCTCACATCCACCACGAGATCGGGCGCGGTGGGTGGATTTACACCACCAACCCAGGCCACGGCCTTGGGCCGCCAAGCCTGGCCTTCACAGGGATAGTTCTTTAAGCCCGCGTAGTAGGCGGCTTCGCGGCCCAGGCGATAAATGCGGCGGTGATCGGGGTGATGATCTTCGGGGTGGGGCAGGACCAGCAC
>JAUYES010000687.1 GCA_030691225.1 Holophaga sp.
GAGCGATGACAAAGCTCATCTCCTCGTCGCGGCTCAAACCCAACGTGCGAATGGGCGTGACCAACGCCATTTCGGGCGCCAAGGCACGAAAGGCCACATCGAAGCGCACCTGATCGTTGCCCGCACCGGTGGAGCCATGCACCAGCATGTCGGCGCTTAGTGATTTCGCGACTTCCACCACCCGCCGGGCTTGGCACACGCGCTCCGCACTCACACTCAAGGGATAGAGGCAGCCGCGCAGGACATTGCCGAAAATCAGAAAACGCAGGTAGTGATCGAAGAGTTCCGTCTGGGCATCCACCGTCACATGGCGCTCCGCGCCTAACTGGGTCGAGAGCGCTTCGATGCGCGCCAACTCCGGCAGCGGAAAGCCGCCGGTATTCACAGTGACAGTGGTGACGTTAAATCCTTGCTCCTTCAACCAGAGCACACAAAAGGACGTATCGAGGCCGCCGCTGAAGGCAAGTACCGCATGGCGAGTCATGGCAACTCCAGGTGGTTCGGTGATTCCCATACGTTCGCAAGGCATTGCTGCCAGTGAGTTCGCGTGGCATGAAGGTTTTTTTGATGGTCGCGCAGCAGGGCTGCGGGCGTGGCCAGGTCGGTGCAGATCGCCCCGGTATAGATATCTGGTTCTGGCGCAAAATTACCCGCCATTACCTGCGCGGCTACGGTGCGATAGGCATCGCGGAAGGGCATGCCGTCCACTGCAAGAGCTGTGGCGGCGTGGGCGGCGTACAGTTCGCGGCTGCAAGCCGCTAGGCAAGGCTCGGCTTCGATGATCAAGCCGTTCAGCAAGGCCGGCAGTACCGCAAACATGTCCGAGGCGTTTTTCAGTATCTCCAGCACCGGAGCCTTTAAGAGCTGCACATCCCGGTGATAACTGGAGGGCAAACCACTGGCCACCTCGTGTAAAAGATTGGCCTGACCGCGCAGCAGGCGGCAGGTGGCGCGAGAGAGTTCCAACACATCGGGGTTGCGCTTCTGGGGCATGATGCTGCTGCCGGTCGTGAAGGCATCGGGTAGCGTCACGAAGTGGAATTCCTCCGTGGAAAAGAGGATCAGATCCCAAAGCGCCTTTTCCAACACGGAAGCCACCGAAGCCAACCAATCCGCCAACGCGCCTTCATGGCGGCCTCGACTATTCA
>JAUYES010000707.1 GCA_030691225.1 Holophaga sp.
CGAAAACCGCTTCAGAAAATCCTGGTCGAAGCGACCGCCGTCCACTTGGTCCCTGGGTCGCCGGGGAAGATTGGCATAATGGGTGGAATCGATGACCAGAGTGCCGGGATGGGTTGAACGGTCGATATACTTGCGGGAAAAAATCAGGCGGCCATGGGAGTCGAGCACCTCGAAGTGCTCGGCATACAGCCGGACCGGGACATGATGTCCGACCAGTATGGCGGGAACTGAGTAACGGCATCCCGCGACAGCGACAGTACAATCCGTGTCGATTATGCGGATCACCTCCCGGCCAACAGCGAAGCGCCGCTCGGGTAGAGCGACGAGCAGCTTGCGTTCCGAGAGCCATGCTTCATTCGGCACCAGGCCAGTCGTGCCGTGCTTGCGACAGTTTCCGACCCCTGGGGTGTGATCGAGCCACTCATGCACGCGTCGCTCCAGTTCTTCCCAGGTAGCAAAACTGCTTCCCTTGATAAAATCGTCTTCAAAATATCTAAAACTTTTTTCCTTTTTTCCCTTCCTATCTGGATCTCGAACGGCGCAAGCGAGGGGAGAAAAGCCGTAATATCGAGCAAATTCCAACAGCTTGGGATGCCAGATCGGCTGGCGATCAGGGCCGATTCGGCCAAGAACTGCTGTGGCCATGTTGTCAAAAATCAGGTTAAATGCACATCCCTGGAAGTATTCGAAGCCACGAGCCAGGCCTTCGAGCAGAGTCTCCTGTTTTTCGTTGCGATACGCACCGTAATGCACTTTGCGGGAGTTGGCCAGAATCAAACCCAGAACATGAATCTTGGTCGGCCGACCGCCGATGGGAACGGTGTAAAGAGACCAATCGCACTGCATTTCCAGTGCCGCCCGAGTCTCAAAACGGCACCGGATCTTTCTTCTGGCCGCCAGCGGTAATTGGGAGCGCAGATGACGAACAAGATCCCCCAGTATCGTGTGGCCGCCCTGGTAACCCATCTCCTGAATCTCCCGCAAAATGCGGGGACCTTTTAAGCCCTTTTCCACACGTTCGGTGATGGGTTGAAGGAAGGCTGATAGCTTGCTCTGGGAGTTCTTGGCCGGTTGGTAGAGGCCCTCCTCTTCCAGAACTCGCTGGACAATTTTTCGTGAGAGATGCACCCGTTTGGCAATGGCTCGAGGCTTGTAGTGGACGGCGAGCTCGATGATGGCCTTGCGATCTTCCAAGTCGATCTCCTTCGCTTTTCGGCCTCTGTGCTCCCTGGGCGGAAGCGGGGGTTGATGAGGTTTGATCATTTGGGATTCTCCGTTCAGATTGATGGGCCAACGCCGAGAAAGGCGCTGGCCGGTCTTCCAGTTCATAGGCCAACCGAATCACATCCAGGTTTACCTGCAATCGCAAAGCCTCCAGACGGCGGCGTTCCGCCGGGGCAAGATCGGAAGGAAAAGTCATGCTACCGATCTCTTGCACGACCCGAGACATCTGCCCAAGTTTCTGCTCAAGCTCGATGAGTCGCGGGGAGGCCGTGGGCGCCGCCCGAGGACGCACTGTGGCGAAGGGATTGTCTAATAACGCTCGGCGTTCACTCGGTTCGACAACCCGTAATGCCTGGATCAACATAATGGTTTCTCTGGCATTCAGATCATGCATGCCGCGAGCTTTGAGCAC
>JAUYES010000712.1 GCA_030691225.1 Holophaga sp.
ATGCAGCTCCTTCAGGGCCACTAATAGCGCTTGCACATCTTCGTGGGCGAGGTAGCCACCTTTCGCCAAGGTGCGTGCATGGGCGGCGCTGCCGATCGCGTCCCAGGCTAGCAAGGCGCGATCTGTGGTGGGCTCATCGCCGACCGTGAAGTGGTGAATAGCTCGATCCAAGGGCAGATTCTTGCTCCAGAGTGGTGATGTTTCAGGCGCCACAGGGTGCCTCCTTTTGGGCGAAGTAGAGGCGTGTCGCCCGTTGATAGAAGGCCACGCCAGCGTGGAGTTCTTCCCGAGTGATGAATTCGTTGGCGCGATGGCTGCGGTGAGTATCCCCAGGGCCGATCTTGATGGCGGGTAATTGGCCTAAAAAGGCCCAATCCGAAGTGGTCGCGGAGCCCACAAAAACCTTTCGTCCGCTGGCCAGCAGGGCGGCTTGGGCGATGGCCGACTGGGGTGCGGTGGCCTTTGGAATGTAGCGCGTGGAAATCACCTTCACTTCGCTTTCCAATTCGCGCGCGATGCGTTCACTCAGTGCCGCGTGATCCAGGTTCGGGGTGGTCCGTAGATCCACGGAAAATTCGCAGACGTCGGGCACCTGGTTTCGCGCTAATCCCCCCTGAATCAGCGTTACCTGGGGTTTGGTTGAGCCCAGGCGTTCATCGGGCTCGAAGACCATTCCGGCCAGTCGCGTAATATCGCGCGCCGCTTTATGGATGGCGTTTTCTGCCAAGCGCGCATGGGCTACGTGGCCGCTTTCGCCCCGGGCGGTGCAGCCCAGGATCAACATGCCGCGCTGGGCAATGCAGGGTTCCAGTGCGGTGGGCTCCCCAACGAAGGCGGCGTCTAGGCTGCCGAGCTGGGAAAGCACCTCGCCCATGCCCTGGGCGCCGCCCGTTTCCTCCTCCGCCGTGAAGGCAAATACCAGGGTGCCATCGGGCGGAGCCATGGCCAGGCTCCGAGCGGCCATCAAGAGTGCGGCCACACAGCCCTTGGCATCATTGGCGCCAAGACCCGTCAATACGCCATTCTGCCAATCGGTCTGCCAAGGGTCTCCGAGCCAGCCTGCGCAGGGTTTCACGGTATCGAGATGGCTGACCAACAGCAGGCGTGGGCTACCGGTGCCAACTTCAAACCAGAGATTGTTGAGATGACGGTGAACGCGAAAGCCCCAACTGGCGGCGAGATCCGCGACGAAGGTGGCGATAACATGTTCTTCACCGCTGAGGCTGGGGATCGAGACCAGTTTTTGGAGTAATGCTTCCGGTGTCATGAGGCCGCATCCTCCGCAAGGCTCAGCAGGGTGCCGCTACCTTCGTTGGTGAAGACCTCGGCCAACAGGGCATCCGGTGCGATACCACTCACTAGATGCACGCTGGTGACTCCGCCTTCCAGTGCGGCACGGGCGGCCATGAGCTTGGGGCGCATGCCTGCACGAATGGCGCCTCGGGCTTCCAGCTCAACCAGACGGGAGGGCGTTGCAAAGGTGACCAGGCTGCTGGGGTTGGCGGGATCGGCGAGGAGCCCCGGCACCGCCAGGAGGAAGAACAGCTTTTCCGCGCCCAGGGCCTGGGCCAATTCCGAGGCCAGCGTATCCGCATTGGTGTTGAACACCGTGCCATTGCCATCGCTGCTCAGGGACGCGATCACCGGGGTGTAGCCACCATCCAGAAGATGGTGCACGAGGGCTGCGTCCACGTTGTCGATATCGCCCACGAGGCCGAAATCCACTGGAATTGCTTCAGTGCTGCCATCGGGCACAAGCTCCACCACGGGTCGACGGTGCGCCTGAAAGATCCCGCCATCCACGCCGGAAAGCCCCGCACAGGCCACGCCCGCGGCGGTGAGATCTGCCAGCAGATCCACTTGCGTGCCACAGAAGGTGGCCTTGGCGGCGTCCATCACTTCGGGTGTGGTGATGCGTCGGCCTGCGATTTTTTGGATGGGGATGGACAAACGCTGGCATAGTTCATCGAGCTCTGAGCCGCCGCCATGGAGGATCACGAGGCGGATACCAAAGGCGGAAAGCACTGCGATTTGTTCCACCAAGGCCACACGCACGGCGGCATCGACCAGCAGCTCGCCACCGATTTTTATAACAAAGATGCGATCGCGGAAGCGACGCACGTATTGGGCCGCATGGCGCAAGGCGAGAAAGGAGGAGGGCGTGGTGGGCATGATGACCTCGGCTATTCGAAAATCCAGTCGAGGATCGCTCGCTGAACGTGGAAGCGGTTTTCAGCCTCCTCCACCACCCGGCACCGCGCGTGATCCAGCACTGCATCGCTCACTTCGACGTTGCGCCGCGCGGGCAGGCAGTGCAGGAAGATGGCGTCGGCATGGGCTTGGTCGAGATGCTTTGGGCTTGTCATCCACTCGGGGTAGGCCTTGATGGCGTCCGTGGGAAGACCTGAACCCGTGGCTGGCCCCCAGGCTTTGGCATAAATGACCTGACTGCCTTCCAGTGCCGCGTCCAAATCGTGAGTGATGGAAACGTTCCCGCCCGTGGCCTGGGCGTAGGTTTCGGCCTGGGCGAGCACCGAGGGATGCAGGTCGAAGCTCTTGGGATGGGCCACGCGCACTTCGCATCCCGCGGCGGCGGCGCTGAGCAGAAAGGAATTGGGCACGGCCTTGGGCAAGGATTTGATGTGCGGTGCCCAAGCCAGGGTTACTGGAACCTTGCGCGTGATGCCAAAGGTTTCGCGCACCGTGAGCAGATCCGCCAGCCCCTGGCAGGGATGCTCCCGCGCGCTTTCCATGCTGATCATTGGAACCGTGGCGAGATCTCGAAAGGCAT
This sequence comes from Holophaga sp., assembly GCA_030691225.1. GTDB lineage: Bacteria > Acidobacteriota > Holophagae > Holophagales > Holophagaceae > JAYREN01. The sequence continues at coordinate 2,792 of JAUYES010000712.1, forward strand.
TCATCACGGGATCGGAATGATCCAGATCATCGTCGGTACCACCGGCGAAGGTTCGCACGGCCAGGGCATCCACGTAGCGCGAAAGCACGGGCACGGCCTCGCGCACATGCTCGGCGCGATCGCCGTCCATGATGGCGCCCAGGCGATCCTCCAGTTTCCAAACGCCATTGCCAACTTCCAGCACGATGGCGTTGCCGCCGCCCCGCGCCATCACAGCTTCAAAGGAAGCCCGAGTGCGTAGCGACGGATTGAAAAACACCATGCCGAGCAGTTTGTCGATCAGATGTTTCGGGTGAGGCCCTGCCTTCCAGGCCGCGGCTTTGGCGAGAATGGCTTCCAAGCCCGCAGGGCCAAGATCTTCGATTCCAGTGAAGTGCTTCATGAGTGCTCCAGTTGTTCTCTGCGTTTTTTGTGTTCTCTGTGGCTCAGGTTTTTTTGGGTGACTTAATAAAAAATCGAAATGCGGAGGCGCAGAGAAGAGCGGAGATACGAATGTGGAAGTTGTGGGCAGATTTTCCTCTGCGACCCTTCGCCTTTCTCCGCGCCTCCGGGTCGAGCTTTTCGCCCCTATCAGCCACAACGAATGGATTAGCCATTGAAGGCCCGTACGGCCATCACCAGTGCTTCAACGGCTGCGTCGGACAAATTGAGTGGTGGCATGAGGCGCAGCACTTCGGGGTCGCCGCTGCCGCCTACGAGGATGCGGTGGGCCAGCAAATGCTGCTTAACCCCTGCGGCGCCCGAAGGCACCTGCAAGCCCAATAGCAAACCTTCGCCTTCCACCTTTGAAACAGCGCTACCCACGAGTTCTGTTCGTAATCGGCGGGCCACTTCGGCGGCTCGTGCCATCAGATTTTCATCCTGGATGACGGCCAACGTGGCGAGTAATGCCGCCGAAGCCAAGGGACCACCGCCGAAGGTGCTACCGAGATCGCCGGGCTTCAGGGCTGCGGCAATGGCTTCGGTCATCACCACCGCCCCCATGGGAACGCCACTGGCCAGACCCTTGGCGGAGGTCATCAGGTCGGGTGTGACCCCAAAAAAATTGGCCGCGAAGGGCTTTCCCAGTCGGCCCATGCCGGTCTGGACTTCATCGAAAATAAGCAGCGTCCCGCTGGCATCGCAGGCCTTGCGCAGGGCGCGCAAGAAGCTACCCGATGCCACGCGAATGCCCGCCATGCTCTGGATGGGTTCCAGAATCACGGCGGCGCTCTGAGATAGATCCACGTGGGCCAAGGCGGCCTCGTCACCGAAGGGCAGGAAGTCCACCGATGCGAGGAAGGGTTCAAGGCCCACCCGCAACTTGGGATCGTCGGTTACGGAAAGGGCCAGGGTGCTGCGGCCATGCCAGCCGCCCCGGAAAGAGGTGAAACGGGTTCTTCCCGTGAGTTTGGTGGCGATCTTAAGTGCGTTCTCATTGGCCTCGGCGCCGGAATTGCAGAAGAAGACCGAGGCCAGTGGATCGGCAAGGCCCTCGTTGGCGAAGGCCAGCAGGGCACTGGCGGCCTGATCGCGGATGGGCAATTGGGCGGCGGTGGAATAGAAGATCAGTTGCGCGGCCTGAGCGCTGATGGCCTGCACCACGCGAGGATGGGCATGGCCTGTGGCGCACACGCAATGGCCGCCGTAAAAATCCCAGTAAGCCGTGCCCGCTTCATCGAAGACCAGGTCCCCTTCGCCGCGAAGCAACAGAAAGGGGTAGGGCGTGTAAGTGGGGAGGAGGGGGGGGATGGAAGACGTATGCATACAAATCCATAATTAGGCGCATAAGAAGGCAAAATGGCGCGACATCGTCTGCATATAATGCATGTGTATTCAATCGCGTGCAAGTGGATATCTTCCAAAATCTAGATAAGTTCGGCAATGGCTTGTTGAATTGGGTTAATCTTTTGTTGAATGTGTATGCAGATGTCCGGCTGGCGCTTTTGGCACCTCCCTCCGAGTGCGTCGATTTCGCGACCGCCTTCCCTTTGACTGGGAGCCGATAATTCCCTATCCGCTCTGAGGGAATTGGGTATCATGCCCCTATCTGGTTTAAGGGGGAGTCATGGCCAAGCTCGCGGATTCCAAGCAACTTCCACCTAAAAAGGCCGAAACCCATGGAAATCCGTCCTCTCGGTTCCAAGGGCGAGGACTTGTGGTCCTGGACCAGATCGATACAACGGCTCTCCGGACCCGGGATATCAATGAGACTCATGTGATGGCTCTGGCCGAGTCCATTGCCGCTATTGGGTTGATCCATCCGCCAGTCCTGGACCGCTTCAATCGACTTCTTGCAGGTGGACATCGCATTGCTGCGCTTCGCTGGTTGGAGAAACATTCGAATGCGCGATTTCTGGAATTGTTCCCCGATGGCATCCCGGCCTGGCGGATGGATCTGGACGCCAAATCCGACGTTGATCTCGCCCTTGCGGTGGAGATTTCTGAAAACGAACAGCGACGAGATTACAGTTCGTCTGAAGTCTTAAAGCTTGCCGATCGACTCAAAGCGGCCGGATTCCACTATTCCACGGAGGGCGGCCGACCCAAGGCCGACACGCGGCCGCTCATGCCCGCCTTGGAAATCATTGTCGGGAAATCCGTTCGTCAGCTCCGACGAATCCTCAATCCGCCCGGTGAGGGCAAATCGGCGGCCCGAAAGAAAACCAGGCCAGATGACCTAGTTTTGGAATTGCAAAAATTTCAAAAGTCGATGGACCAGATCGTTGCTCGCTTGGCTGAGTCCAGCGAGATCCCCGAATTGTTCACCTTGAAAGGCCAACTAGAGCGTGTGAACCGCCTGATGACGCAAGCTTTGGCCGCCCTTGGTGGGACTGAGTGAATTTTTAATTTATTCCGAATTCCGCAGTCGGCCCTCATAGGCCTTGTTTCATTCCAGGATGCTGGCGGTCACAGGGTCCGGGGCAACTGGGATGTGTGGTGATGAATGATGGGGTTGGGCAAAGCCAGATCGATCAAAAACGTGAATCTCGCTTCGAAATTAAGCAATTCGCCGTCGATGGCAAAACGCCAGCAGTAGATTCCCGATATGGAAAAAAGCTGAGGTCTGATCGCTTGAACGGACATGGTTTTTTGATGAAGCGCGATGCTCAGGTCTTCTCGTGAGCCCAGTGTTTCGAAATACTTTCGGATCTTCTCGGGAGTGTTTAGAACGTGGTTCGAAAACGTGGGAATCAAAATGGCCTTATCGTCATAAAAACGGACCAGCCTTTCGATATCGTAGGCGTTGATGCAGTCCATCCATGATTTTAAAAGTTCTTCGGGCGTGTTGATCATGTTCAGCCTTTCCTTAACCCTCGATACGGAAGGATGGGGAATGGTAACTCAGGCCGAGCAATTATGTGAGCTTTGCTGCGAATCGGACTTTTTGCCCAAACAACCAATGCTCAACGCGACGATCTGAAAATGGCGGGGCTTTACCTAGCCAGGACCGGTAGCAGATTCGTTAGTTCCGCCGGGGGGGCGGGCCGGGGATCATGCACCCGGGCGAAGGGGACATGCACCATCTCGCCAGCTTTCATGCCCAGGTAAACGCCCTTTTCGCCAGCAGCCAGGAGTTTGATAGCTTCGGCACCCCAGAGGCTGCCCAGGATTCGGTCGTTGGCCGTGGGGCTGCCGCCGCGTTGGATGTGGCCCAAGACCACCACGCGCAGATCCAGATGGTAGTCCCGGGTAAGGCGATCGCCCACCGCGTAGGCACTGCCGTTCTTGTCGCCCTCGGCCACGATTACGATGGAGGAGCGCTTGCCCCGCTCCCAGCCCGCTCGGAGCTGCGCCACCAGAGCTTCGTAAGTGTCCTCACCGCTCTCAGGGTAGAGCACAGCCTCGGCGCCACAGGCGACGGCCGTATGGACCGCAATCATGCCCGAACGGCGCCCCATCACTTCCACCAAAAAGACCCGGTCATGGGAGATGGCCGTATCTCGGATGCGGTCAACGGCGTCGATGGCCGTGTTGAGTGCTGTATCGAAACCCAGGGTGCGGTCGGTACCGGGCAAATCGTTGTCGATGGTGCCGGGGATGCCGATGCAGGGAACTCCGTGTTCTTCAAAGAGCAGACCCGCGCCGGTGAAGCTGCCATCGCCCCCGATGACCACCAGGCCGTCGATTCCGGCGTCGCGGAGATCCTTGGCCACTTGTGTGCGCACCGCCGGAAGGCGAAAGGCCTGGCACCGGGCCGTATTGAGCATGGTGCCGCCCCGCTGCAGGATGTTGGCTACAGACCTAGACGTGAGAGGTCGCCAGTCCTGGTCCACCAAGCCCTGGTAACCGCGCCAGATGCCGTAGACCTCGATATCCAATGCCCCAGCTTGGCGAACGGCGGAGCGGATGGCAGCGTTCATTCCCGGGGCATCGCCCCCTGAAGTCAGAATTCCAATTTTCAAACTATCCTCCGATTCCTTGCCAGTGAGGCTGCTCTAGGGGCTGGTAGGCCACATCCAGAACATTCAGGCGGCCCTTTTCGGGCCTCGAGTGCTCGGAAGCTTACGTGATCCCAGGCTTCCCTCAGGCCTCAGATTAACGCGGTCGATCAACATATTCCACGCTGCCGGACATTGGTTCACTTCTGTCGTTGCCTGAGTATGCAGGGGCCGGAGACAATCACCCCATGAACGCAGATCAGGCCATCCTTCGCCTTCTCAAACAGCACCCCATCGCCGAGCAAGCAGATCTGCTCAAGCTTCTCGAAAAGGAAGGGCTGGTGCTCACCCAGAGCACCCTCTCCCGGAATTTCCGTCGCCTGTCTGTGGTGAAGCTCGATGGGCGCTACCAGTATGTAGAAGCCCAACGCCAGGCACCGCCAGCCTTTTCGGTGGACACCGCCCCGCCTAATATTCTGCTGGTGCGGGTGGGCCCTGGCCTTGCCAGCGCCTTTGCGTTGAAGCTTGATCAGAGCGATATCGAAGGCTTGGTCGGCACGGTCGCGGGGGACGACACAATTATCGTGGTGGTGAAACCGCCGGAGCGTTTGAAGGACATACAACGCGAAGTGGAAGCCTTCATCACGCGCCACGCCTAGTCGCAAGTCGATGGGCGCATAGCCCATTTTTTGCTAACAAAAAGCACAATCTCCAAAAGGGAATTATCGAGCGCCGCTGAAGAGGCATGCTGGGGCCGCGCTAGACTTGAACGCATGGCGAATCGTGAATCATTCTCTCCCGGAAGTTCCTCCAATGTTTCTCTGAAACCCTTATTGGTCCTCGATGTGGACGGCGTAATGGTGGAGGCCGAACGAAGTTTTATGGAGGCGGTGGCGCGGGCCTTGGCGGAATTGGCGCCGGGAATTGTATGGACCGACGCGCACTTCCGCATGTTCAAGCGGGTGGGTGGTTTCAATAATGATTTTCGCCTCACCGCGGCGGCACTTGCCTTGCATGAGGCTGGCCAGATGGAACGCTTGTGGGAGGCCGAAGGCATCGGTTTTCCGGAATTGGAATCCCGCATGCACGAACTGGAACCGCTGTGTCAGCGGGTGGTTCAAGCGCACTACGCTGATACGCGCCATCTTGAAAAATCGCTGATCACCTTGGCGGAATTGGAGGCCACAGGGATGGACCTGGCCATCTACACCGGCCGACCTCCCGAAGAATTGGTCATGGCCTTCGAGGTGCTTGGCTTTGAATTACCTGCGGTTTCAGACTCCGCGCCGCATCTCCGCAAGCCCAGGCCCGATGGGCTTTTCCTGCTGGTGGAGCAATTCGGAGCCCAGACGGTGATCTTTGCGGGTGATACCAGGGACGACGCGGCAGCCTTGCGTGCCGCCCGTGAATTGCGTCCCGATATCGCCTGGACCTTCGCCGCCATCGGGCCGGAGCGGGAAAGAATTGCAGTGGAGGGAGATATGCAGGCGACTAGCTTGCGGGAATTACTTTCCATGCTGAAGGTTGTTGATCATTCATCCAAAGTTGCATTCAGAAAAATTGAAACAGGATGATCAGGATAGGCAGGATGGATTTGCAGGCCTCCTTCTCCCAGCCCAAGGCGTCCAGACTCGCCCGCTCTGCGGGGCGTGCGGTCCAAACCGAGTCTGGGCGCCTTGTTTCGCCGGGACCTATCCTGTTTATTCTGCACATCTTGTTATCGATTTCTCCCGCACGTACCAAATCGTGGGGGAGAAGGACCGGTCGCCATCTCCTAGGCGGGCGAAATTCTACATGGAATGGTTTCCTGGAGGATGACTCATGGCGTGCTCTAACGCTTCGAAGGTGTGGAAGCCAGCAATCTTTTTATTCGCTCCACCAAGCAAGGATCATCTCTTCAGCCGCGCCCTGGCAGATGCAGCGTGGGCAACTAGGCCTTCGGCCTCGGCTATGGCGATGGCTTGGAGAGCCTGCTGCTGTTGGCCTTCGGGAAGGATGCGCTGCCAGGTGAGGGTCTTGAGGAAGGTGCCCACAAACACACCTCCGGTGAAACGCGCCGCGCCGCCGGTGGGAAGAATGTGGTTGGTGCCGCTGCCGTAATCACCGAAGACTTCGGCGGTGCCTTCGCCCACGAAGAGACTGCCATAGGTTTGCAGCCGTTGGGCAAGAGCTTCGGCGCGGGGGCCTTGCAACTCAAGGTGTTCGGGAGCCAGGGCATCGGCCAGCAGCACCGCTTGGTCTTCATCCTCAACGAGAATCGAAAAGCCATTGGCTAGGCTCTCCCAGGCGGGTGTATCGGACGGCAATTCAGCTAGCTGCTTGCGCAGTTCCTCGTTCACGCCCTCCAATAGTTCGGCATCGAAGCTGATCAACATGGGCAGGGCATCCGGGTCATGTTCCGCTTGCCCCAATAAATCGGCTGCGATCCAGGCCGCTTTGGACCCGCGATCGGCGATCACCAGCAGTTCGCTGGGGCCTGCGGGAAATTCAATGCCCACATCGCCGTAGAGCAATCGTTTGGCGCCGGTGACGAAGCGGTTGCCGGGACCTACGACCAAATCCATACGCGGAAGGCCTCCCAGCCCCCAAGCCGCAGCGGCAATACCTTGCACGCCGCCGAGATCGAAGACGCGATCGGCACCTGCCAGGGAGGCGGCGGCCAAGGTCACCGGGTGAATGCGAGGGCTCAGCACGATCACTTCGCTCACGCCCGCCACCTTGGCTGGCACCACGCCCATGATCACGGAGCTGGGCAAGGGATAGCGCCCGCCCGGCGCATAGCAA
>JAUYES010000714.1 GCA_030691225.1 Holophaga sp.
CCAAGCGGCAAGACCTTAATTGAGGAGGCAAGGGCCAACTATACCCGTTTGGAACTGGATAGGAAGTGGATCCGGCAGGCAGGCAGTGGCGTCCAGGTAATCCTTTGGCGGGGCGACCGGATCAATGACACGTTGTTGCTCATGATGCTGGCCAGGGGGTTCAAGGGGATGAACGAAGGGCTGTACATCAGTTTGGAGGGGACCACAGTCGGAAGCACGGAACAGGTGTTAAGGGAAATCGCCGATTCAGAGGAGATCGAGCCTGAGAGCCTGGCAGGGTCAGTGCAAAATAAAATCAGAGAAAAGTGGGACGCCATCCTGCCCAAAGGGCTGCTGGAGGCTAGTTTTGCCTCGTCATACCTCGATGTTCCGGGTGTCAGCAAGGCTCTGGCGGAGCATTTCGAGGGAGAATGAAAGTCGCATGGCGGGTTCAGAACCCGACAAGAAAAGGGACCCCATATGGGCCCAATACCAACCTGCAGGGATAGCGAATCCACCATCCAAATTGGCAAATCCTAAAAAGAGGCCGCCCATCGGTTGACGAAATTTTCACAAACACGAAACGCCGTGGAGAATCCGTTCGATTCTTTCTTTGCCATTTCAATGTTTATGCTGTTTCGACTTTAGGGGATGCCCAGAACGGTAGACGAACTATTCTGAAAACAAAAACGAAATTTCTATTGACACAAAATGGAAGGCTCGTAGTCTCTCAACCGGGAACCGAACGGATTCCGGAAAGGATGATTATCATGGCCGACTGCCGTGTCACCTGCATCACCAAGCCCCATCCCCACTCCGCCCATGAGCACATCACCCACATCGGTGGGCCTGATGGTGGGCAGGGGAAACCTTGGAAGATCACCCGGGAGGAAGCGGTCCGTCTGATCGATTCCAAGATCCATACCTTCTTCGTGCTGGACCCCCAGACGAAGAAGCGGGGTGTAGTTGGGGTGGTCCGCCCAGCGGACGGGCGCCCCCCGTTCCTTCGAACCCACGCGGACGGAACCTGGAACGACAACCTTCTCGCACTGATGCAGTGCGTTTAGCAGGAGGGTGGCCATGACCAATCGCAAACACACCTCAGCACCAGCCGCATCAGCCGCCTCCCGTGTCCTGCAGTCGCCGGACACGAGCCCCCGCTCCAAGTCTGTCGCGGGGGCCGCGCTTCGTCAGGCTAGGCCCGATCAGGCTGAAACCAGCCGAAAGGTGGCCACCAAGGCCTCGGAAGTCCTCCGGGATGGCCGCACCAGCCGTGATTCAAAAACGGCGGCAGGGTCCGCGGAAGCCCAGGCCAAAGGACACAAAAAGCGATGAGGAGGGTATCCGCTATAGAAGCCCCAGCCGATTCCCCACTACGGACATCTCAATACGTTCACAAAAAGCCAAGGCTGAAACGGCCATAGGACCCCATGAAGAACCTAAAAAGGAAGAAACACAAAAACAATATCAGATGCCTTGGGCATCAGCAGAAGCTCACTGGCCGTCGAACCTGCAAGCTGGTTCAGAAACAAGTCATTCCAAAGAACCGGACTGAAGCATGTCTTCGATGGTGGCTTCTTCGAAAAGCCAAGAAGATGCAGCAGGACTACTGGAAAAACAAGCTGATTTACGTTGAAGTCATCATGACGCTAACCCTTGGCCTTGCCTTAGTGTTTACTCTCAGGGATTTGGTTTTCCTGAAATGGCCCATCGAAGGCTTTGGATTTCCGGCCCGTCTTGCGCTAAAGGGACTGGCATTTGCCCTGGTCACATTGCTTGTCATCTGGATTCACCGACTTCAAAAGCAGGAACTGGAACGAAAGGGGATAACAGACGACAACCTGTTTGAACCTGATGGGGTCACACGGGATTTACAAGCGCTCGCCCTCATCGCCCGAGCCAATTCAAGGAATCCCAGCCATGCCTTGGTCCGTGCCTTTAACCGCGGTTCTGAGGTCTGGTTGAAACGTTATGCAAAGGCTCTCACGCGGCAATTCGGCTTCCTTGGGATGAGAATGAGGACCCGGATGAATAACCAAGCATTCCTTCTCAAAGAGCAATTTCTGGATTTGCATTTTGGGATGATCGGTTCGAGCGGGGACGGCCGAAGGGAAACGGCAGGGTTTCTTTCCTCCTTTCACGAAGAATTAAGTGTTGGGTTTGGGCTCCGGACCCAGCGCGATGATTCGAGGGTGACTTTTGTCGATTTTCTCAGAATGGATATGGTGGCGCGGGTCGTGCTGCTCGCTGCGCTTGCCGTTCTTGTACGGAAACCGGAGTGGAGGGTGCCCGCGATGCTCTATGCCAGTGGCCTGTTTGTCCTCTTCGGGCACACGAAGTCCCTCGAAAAGATCCAGGAATCGATCCTGGAAAAGGTAAACTTCTTGAAATGACCCGAGTGCTGCACATTCCGATCAACGCGACCATGCCCACTTCCATCGAGGAGGCCCATGAGCGTTTCTGTGGGATGGTGGAGGGAACCATCTACGATCCGGTGGGTGTCGCCCACGCAAGCCTGTGGTACGCCAACCAAGCCGAACGATTCGGTCTGATACAAACGGCCAGCGTGTACCGAAACCTCGCAAAGAAGGTGCCCAGAGCGCATTCCAGGGAACGCCGGAGGCTGTGATTTATTCACTTACATATCACAGGAATATTGAATCCCCTGGCAGTAACATTCATGGTCTCCATAGGAAACGGGGATGAACCGCCCGAACGCTCATACCTCCAATCGCACCCACTACTAGAATTTTTTTAATCTTCTTGTGGGTAGTTGCATGCTCTAAAGGAAGTGACAACGCAAGCGCTTGGTGAGTTGCGTATCTTCTCGGCTTGGGCTGGGATCACCACTGGGGTGATTGTGAAAGGCCAAGGCCGAGGTGGCCCCAAAGCGCAGAGCCTCGCGGAAAAATTCCCTCGGACTGATCAAGGTGCCCGTGGCCGTGCCCTGACTCAAAATTCGTTCGGCCAACAAATCCCCCTTGGCGTTGAGGGCCAACATTCCGAAACGTTCCTCGCTCCACCCTTGGCAGCGCGGTAGCAAATAGCTGCCTGCGGATCTTGGCGAGGTAATCCGTGGACGCACCGCTCCCCGTTGGCTCCGCCGACACAATTCCGCAGCGGCCCAGAGCTGACATGCTCGGGCGGGGCCCAGTCCGGGCAGTGCGGTCCAATCCTGGAGCCCCAAGGAGAGCAGTCCGGACAAGCCGCCCGCAGCACCGAGCACCTCCTGCCCCAATTCCACGGCACTGCGACCTTTCTGCCCCGTTCCCCATAGCAGCGCCAGCAGTTCAGCGTCTGCCAATTCTTCCCCTTGGCCCGCGAGGAGACGTTCCCGGGGGCGCTGTTCGGGCGAGAGATCCGCAATTTTCATTTCACACCCTAACCCAAGCCTTCTGAGAGGCACGCCATCGCAACATTTGCACGCGTCCCTGACCAGAAAGACGCATGCAGAGCGCATCGCTGCCGTCATTCAGGAACCACGTCGCAGCCGTGGCTGTCCGCCGAGGTGTCAGGGTTACCCTGGCATGGGCTTCGCCGGTTTTATCGGCCACCTTTGGAGCCTCCATGCCTTTGGGGAGGGGTATGTGGGCGGGCTTTCCCCATTTCAGCCGACTGGATAGCTTCACGGGGAGGATATCTGGCCCCAGTTCGGGGCGACCCAGTGCCACGGTGATGTTGCGCCCGCTCGCCCGGGCTAGGACTTTGGCTTGATCGACAGTCGCAGGTAATTCCATCTGCATGGCCGTGAGATCCATATGGTTCAGTCCCGTCATGCTCAAGCCAACGGCAGCCAGGATTCCGACAATTCCCAGAACGAGGGAAGTCTCCACCAGGGTTACCCCAAGTTGAGTGCGCACTCGCGGGAATCCCCAGGAGCGATTGGCATTCGAGAGGATTTCTGGAGTGCGCATGATTCACCTACTTTCCGGGCGCCGCGGGGGCGCCAACGGTAAGGAAAGGCTTCAACTTGGCGAAATTTTTCTCGCCAATGCCCTTCACATTCATCAGCTCCTCGGAACGGCGGAACGCCCCGTTCTGCTTGCGAAAAGCCACGATGCGCTCGGCGGTCTTGGCGCCGATTTTGGGTAGCTGCATCAACTCCGTCACGGTGGCGGTATTTAGATTCACCGGTCGCTGAGGAGCCCGCTCCGCTGCCGCCGCATGGATACCCAGGGCGAGGATCAGGGCTAGAGATTGCAATGCCTTAAGCATGATTGCCTCCTTTGAATGGCATCCGAAGGAGAGCCAAAGGTAGGCCAAGTTTTATGTTGTTTGTTTGCTGATTTTACCAAAAATCATTCTTATTTT
>JAUYES010000718.1 GCA_030691225.1 Holophaga sp.
GAAAGTTATGTCCGAACAACAGGTTCCGCAAGTGTCAGCCATGATGGGGCAACTCGTTGCTCATCAATCTGGTTTCAATGCATTGCCGAAGTCGGATCGTCAGTTTGTGTTGCAGGAGCCTAAGGCGGCAATCATCATGATGGTAGATGCCATCTGCAACCGTTCGAAGGAGCCCGCACCTGAACGTACCTACAGCATTCTCCGTCGCATCCAACCCGAACCAACACCAGTTGCCACTGGTCCATTCAGCGCCGATAACACCTTCTTCAGCAAGAAGTCCGGCGTAAATATGGTTAACCACGGCGATAACTTCAAGACCTGGTACACCGGCAAAGTGGAGGAAGAAGCGCCGGAAGGAATGCTCATCCCGCTCACACTCATCCAAGCCGCTTATGACCGAGAGATCATCGCTGATCTCGGTGGCGAGGAAGAAGCCGAAGTTACTCTCACCGAAATCTGGCGACTCATGGAGCGCCAAGCCAGCGGTGAAAAGGGTGATCTGCTCACCAACGGATGGGTCAACATCTTCTATGTCAAAGACAAAGATGGCGTGCTCCGGGCTGTGGGCGTCGGCTGGGGTGGCGGTGGCTGGGGCGTGCGTGCCGATGCCCTGGATGACGGCCAGTGGCGCGACGGCGGCCAGGTTTTCTCTCGCCCGCCGGCTTAGGCGGGCAGGCAATTCCTGAACCCCTGGGAACCTCGGGTTCGCCAGCTGGCGAATCATGACCCCTTGTCCCCTGGACACTTTGACCCCTTCTGCAATACATCGCAGAGGGGGTCACTATTTTTTTACACTCCAGTTGTTTTTGCTATAATGTATTTCGAAATCGTGTGTTACGAAAAGGCTACGGCTCTTTCGTCACGGCTTTGAGACAGTTCTCCGCGAGAGCCAGGCCGGATAGGTCTTGCCTGGGAGTGCGGGAACATGCCTCCAAAAACATAACAGGAATTGGTATGTGCGTCTGGAGGACTTCGAGGTCCCAAATAAGATTCAACTTCAAGATATTGGCTTCGAGACTTTCTCGCCCAATATCGAGGAGTGGTGGAATGGATGGGCGCGCGTACGAGAGCGGGTTGGTGCTCCGTGCTGTGAACGTCAACTGGAATGACAGTGGCTGGAACGTGAATGCCAATGCCCTGGATGACAACCAGTGGAACGACGACAACCAGGTTTTCTCTCGCAACTACTGGGGTTCTCCTCCGACGTTCTTCGGAGGAGTTTTACTTTCAATGCCTTTTTTCCAACCCCAAAGCATCCGGCCGATTTCTTCGATATTTGTAAGTAGGGGAGAGTAGTGCTCGGTGGTCATAAGTTTGTTCTCCCAAACGATTTGCAAAAAGAACTTTAAGGTATCAATTCTCGTGACGGCTCTTGTAAGCAAGGGGAGTTTCTGGTCTGGTGGCAGATAGCTGGATAAAAAAATTAACTCCAGTGCGTCGAGAAATGCTCGCTCTATTTTTTGGCCAACGCCAAACCGTTCTACTTTTGGGAAGTTCTTATAAAGCGCGAGCCAGCTTTTATATACTTCTTTGAGCTTAACGAGGGTTAGGGGCAGTCTCCTCTCTCTCTCTCTCTCTCTCTCTCTCTCTCTCTCTCTCTCTCTCTC
>JAUYES010000719.1 GCA_030691225.1 Holophaga sp.
CGAAGGCACCGACTACAGCATCCGCTTCAATCTGCTCGACCAGCGTGTAAACCTAAACCTCACTTATTTCCAGAACACCGCGGAGAACATCAGCAGCGGGGTCGCCGGGACCGTCAGCACCGAGCTCAATCCCCTGCTCGCCGTCCCGTTCGTCAACACGACCGACTATCGCGATCGTGGCACGACGGGCTACGAGATTGAACTCGTGACGAACATCACGCGCAGCTGGACCGTGCGCGGTTCGTTTGCCGCCAACGAGGTTTCCTTCACGCGCTTCTATCCCTTGCTGCGCGAAAAACTCGGCGAGGCGAAAGCGACGGCCGCGCGCCGCGGTCTCAATCCAGACAACGCCACCGTGGTGACCCAGGAATTCATCGCCAATGCGGAAGCGGCCGACACAACTGCGAACCGCAAGAACACCAACCTGACCAGCCGTTACACCTTCACGCAGGGCGCGCTGCGCGGCCTGGCCGTCGGCGGCTCCGTGCGCTATCAATCGTTGCGAAAGTTCGTGCATTTCTTAAATTTATAGGTATTCTCTCCGCCAATGCACTCGATGAAGAAGAAAAAGAAGGAGGCTACCCCAAAAGAACAACGAAGGTATGAGATCCGGCGCGCCGTGGTCGAGGCGGTCCAACGCGGAGACCCCGTGGCGGTGGTCGCACGGGTCTGTGGCGTAGCCGTCCGTAGTATATTTGATTGGCTGGCGTGGTATCGGCAGGGAGGATGGCAGGCGTTGAAGGAAGGGCGGCGCAGTGGTCGGCCGCGCAAAGTGTCCGGAGAGGTTATGCGCTGGCTCTACCGGGCCATAACCATGGGCAATCCTTTACAGTATCAGTTTGAATTCTGCCTGTGGACTCTGGCGATCATACGTCAGATGCTCCGCCGGGAGCACGGCATAGAGTTGAGCAAGAGTGCCGTGAGTCGTTTGTTGGCGCAGATGGGACTGAGCCCGCAACGTCCCATCTATCGGAGCTATAAACAGAGGCCGAGGGAGCTGAGGCGTTTCTTGAAAGAGACATTTCCTGGCTTGCAGAAATTGGCCCGGCGTACGGGCGCCGTAATCTTCTTCGTCGATGAGGCGTCGGTTCGTTCCGATGCGCATCGGGGAACCACTTGGGGAAAGATCGGCGAGACGCCAGTGGTGCAGGATAGCGGTGATCGCTTTAGCCTCCGCTTGATTAGTGCGGTCACTCTGCGTGGCGACATGAGGTTTGCGGCTTTCGAAGGATCCATGACGGGTCCGAGGTTTGTGGAATTCATCGAAAAACTACGCAGAGACGTAAAGCGGCCCTTGATCATCATTGCCGACAACGCGTCCTACCATCGCAGTCAACCGCTCAAGGATTATGTCGCAAGCAGCCAAGGCCAGGTAGTGGTGGAGAACCTGCCGCGCTACGCTCCTGAACTGAATCCAGACGAGCAGGTGTGGAATCAAGCCAAGTCGCGCCTGGGAAAATTGTTCGTGACCAGCAAGAAGGAGATGAAGCGCGCCGTCTTGAACATCATGCGATCCATCCAACGCAACTGCGACTTGATACAGTCATTCTTTCAGCTGCCGGACACGAAGTACGCGAGCTGACCATACTGGCGCACGAACTTATGCAACGATTGATAGCGGTGCCCCAAATCACGAGCTGTTTCCCGTTAGCACAACTACTTGGGTATTCGATGAAGCGACCGGACTGCTCAAGGAGAAGATTTTCCCAAAGGTCGATCCAGCTAACGCGACTGAGACAGTCAAGAAGGTGACGTATGCTTATAATGCCGTGAATTTACTGGCGACCCGGACCTGGGCGCGTGGAACGGTCACCAGCTACGTGTATGACCCCGCCACAGGGGAACAGACCGGCATCAGCTACAACGATGGAATTACACCAGCACTCACCTACGCATTCGATCGGCTTGGACAGAGTGCGAGTGTCAATCAAGCCGTGCCGGGAGATCCGCTGTTTACTTGGTTTGAGCGCTGCTTGTGTGGAAAAGTGTCGGTCGAGCATCTCGATCTTGAATTCTTCGGCTCACGGGCGCTCTACTACAAACTCGACTACGCGACTGTCGGTAACAAGGGCCGCACGGTCGGCTACGCGCTTTCCACTTTGCCCTCCAGTGGAGGCGTCGTGGAGCAGGATATCACTTACGGCTTCGACAGTCTCAACCGACTGCAAACGCTATCGTCGCACCGTTACCGGCAAACAGGCCCGACCATCTACCGCTACAGCTATCTGCCGGCGTCCCGATTCGTCAACGGTCTCACCGTCGACGGCAGCCCGTATGCGGTGACGCGAGAGTTCGAATCGAAACGCAATCTGTTAAAGTCGATTGTCTCGAACTGGGGAGAAGGTTCGCCGGAAACTGTCACCCGCGCCCGCTTCGACTATACTTATAATGCGTTAGACCAACGCGTTGCCACCGTACAGTCGGGTACCGCGTTCGCTGACTACGGCGAAGCGACCTTCCAGCTTTATACCTACAACGCCCACGGGGAACTCATGCAGGCCGGCGGTTTTCTCGGTAACAACATTGCCGATCAATTACGCTCCCTCCCCAATCGCCGCCACGATTACGATTACGATCCGATTGGCAATCGTCGTTCGGCCAACCGGACCGGCATCTCCGATCTGCGCGACGACTATCCCACCAACACGCTCAACCAGTATGTCACGAAGGAGAACAGCTCCGTGCCACTTTCTGGCACTGCCGCTACTGGTGCGATTGTCGCGGTGAGTGGTCGCAATGTTCCCGCCGGTCGCACGACGCCCGTGAGCCCTTTCTGGAGCGACGAAATCACGGTGAACAACAACTCACAACCTTGGCGCGGAGTGCTTTCGGTGTATGCGTTGACACCGGGGACCGGCGGCGCTGCTGACCGTTTTCGGGTCGAGAGCCGCACAGCGCTGATTCCTCCGTTTACCGAGGGTTTCGCCTACGATGCCGATGGCAACCTGCTCGATGACGGTCTCTGGCACTACACGTGGGATGGTGAAAATCGCCTGATTGCCCTTGAGACGGGCGCAGCCGCGGCCACTGCCGGGTTGCCAAAACGCAAATTGGAGTTCAAATACGACTACATGGGCCGCCGCATCGAGAAAACCGTGACTGGATGGAACGTGTCCAACGGCACGTGGAACCCGAACCCTGACGCGCGGCGTCGCTACGTCTACGACGGCTGGAATCTCGTCGCGGAGTATGCCGTCAGTGGCTCACCATCGGTCCTCAGCCTGGTCCGTTCCTATGCGTGGGGTTTGGATTTGGCGCAATCGATGACTGAGACGGGTGGGGTGGGTGCGCTGTTGGAAATCGGTGACAACGCCAGCGGTCAGGCCTACCTCCCCGCCTATGACGGCAACGGCAACATCGCCGCGCTGATCAACG
>JAUYES010000729.1 GCA_030691225.1 Holophaga sp.
CCGAGATCGACGCCACCTTCAATCCCGCAGGCATGCGCGGTGTGGTGCGGAAATCCATGCAGGTGGTTTCGGATGATCCCAATAATCCAACCATCTCACTATCCTTCGAGGCCGAGGTTGTGCAGGAGGTGATGCCCAGCACCACCGCTATTTTCTTCGACGAGGTATTTCGCAATGTGCCTCGGAAAGGCACGATCCGTCTAGAATCCGGAAACGGTCGCCCCGTTCAGGTAATTGATGCCAAGGCGCCCGGTGCTCCCTATCTGAGTTCGACCTTTCGAAACGAAGGAAACACCGCAATCGTAGAAATCCAGCTGGACGCTCGCAAGGTCCCCGCAGGCAAGACGAGTGGGGTAGATGTAATTACCATTCGCACCACGAGCGAGCGAAGCCCTCTCCTGCCCATCAATGTCCAGTGGACCCTGCGCTCTTCTGTTGTCGCAACTCCCGCCAGAATCGCCTGGGTGGAATTGGCCGGGAAAGAATACCGGAGCATCCTGAGCCTGAAGCACGCCGATGGGAAGGCCTTCAAAGTTCTTTCCATCAAGCCCACCAGTGCCTGGTTCCGGGTGGAGGGAATTGGCCGACCTGCTGCTACCCAACAAAACCTAACCGTTTTGCTCGATGCCAAGGCCAAGGCTGGCACCTACAACGAACGCATGATCCTAACTCTGGACGATCCCGATCAACCCGAAATGGAAATCCGCGTTTCCGCCGTACTGCGCTGATATCAACCCCATGACTAACGCGTCCACCGATCCGGGCAAGCATCGGCTTGCCGTAGTTGCCATGTGTCTGCTGGCCCTGGTCTGGGGCGCCAGCTTTGCAGCCATGAAATTCACGATCAATTCCACCCTGAGTGTCGGCGCAATGCTTACTCTGCGGTTCACGTTGGGCGCCGTTTGTCTAGCGCTTCTCGCCCGCGCCTTCCGGGTGCCATTTACGCGCCAAGCTATGCGTGATGGCGTTGTGCTCGGGTTGTGGCTGACCGTCGTTTTTTGGTTCCAAGCCGATGGTCTGCGTTTCACCACCACCGCCAAGAGTGGGTTCATCACGGGGTTGTACGTGCTGTTCACACCCCTTGTGAGTCTTCTGTTTCGTGATCGCCTAAAACTTTCTCATGCGCTCGGCGCCTTAATCGCCACCACGGGGCTCTACCTGTTGGTGCACGAACCTGGAGCACCGTTTGGTGGATGGAATCGCGGCGATACCGAAACGCTAATCTGCGCCGTGGCCTGCGGTTTCCATATCGTGCTCACCGCCCATTATTCCCGGCGCTCGAGCGGATGGGTACTCGCCACCTGTCAGGTAGCCGTGGTGGCACTGATCTCCTTGGTGATTACCGCTTGCCTCCCCGCCCCCCACGGCTTCCAAAATCTCAGAGTCCCCCTCTCTGACCCCGGCGTTTGGGTCGCCCTCGCTTATCAAGGCTTCCTTGCCACAGCCTTGGCCTTTTGGGGCATGTCGACTTTTCAGGCCCACCTCGGTGCTACGGAGGCCGCGATCATCTACTCCATGGAACCGGTCTACACGGCACTCATTGCCATGTCTGGCTGGGTGCCGGGGATCCATGAGCGCTTGAGCACGGCCCAATTAGCCGGCGGAGCATTGCTCTTTGCGGCCATGTTGCTGGCAGAACTTGGCCCGCGTTGGCTGAAGGCCTGGAACTCCGAGGCCGATGCCATCGGTTAATTTAGACCCGGTCGAGAATTACCAGCGTCACGTCATCGACAAATGGAGCTGGATCGTTGAAGGATTTTGCTTCATTGACAAGGAAATCGGAGGCTTCTTCTTCGCTTTGAGGAAGTTCAGCGCAGAGGCGCAGAAAACCATCCTCCCCCAGCAATTTTCTGTCTTCGCGTTCA
>JAUYES010000731.1 GCA_030691225.1 Holophaga sp.
GCACGACTACCAAGCTCTCGATTGCGCTGAGCCAAACGCTGCATCATCTTTACGGAGACTTCCGGGTTCTGGCGGATCATGCGCAGAAAAGTGCCCCGGGAAATGGCGATAAGGTCCGTGTCCTCCAGCGCCACCACGGTATTGCCACGAGGAATGGGCTCCAACAAGCTGCCTTCCCCAAAGAAATCCCCCTTGGAGAGTTCCTCGGACCAATCACCGACCGGCTCTTGGCCCACATATAGCCGCACTTTTCCGGATAGAAGAATGTACATCTGCTGGGCCATTTCGCCCTTGCGATACACAACTTCGCCCTCGCTGAAGCGAAGTCGGCTTTGCTCGATAAAACTCGAATCGGTCATGTGGGGTTTCCAAAGCTGGATTAACCATACCCTGCTCTGGGGCCAGAGGAAATGAGCCATCGTGGGGTGCATTTTTGCCGACTGGGCTATTCTCAATGAATGCGCCTACTTCGCTGGATTCTTGCCCCTTTGTCGCCCTTGTATGGCGCCACAATCCGGGTTCGCAACCGAGCCTTTGATACCCACCCTGAGCGCGCCACCCACCTGCCCGTGCCGGTGCTTTCCATTGGCAACCTCAGCAGTGGCGGCACCGGCAAGACCCCATTGACCCTGTATCTGGCCGAAGGCCTCCAGGCCGCAGGGTGGAGCAACGTAATTCTTTCCCGCGGCTACGGTGGGCGGCGGGATGTGGACCCCATGGATGTGGCCCCAGATTCCAACCCCTCCCAAACCGGCGACGAGCCCCTGATGATGGCCCGTCGCCTCGGCCCTGGCCGGGTAATCGTGGGCCGCAAACGAGCGGTCGCGGGGCTGCGAGCCCTGGGGCAGAATCCGCGTTTACTGCTGCTGGATGATGGCTTTCAGCATCGCGCCCTGCATCGCGATGTGGATTTGCTACTTCTGGATGGCGTGCGCCGCTGGGGCAATGGCAAAACGCTGCCCCTTGGCGATCTGCGTGAACCGATGGAATGCGCCCAGCGTGCCCATGCCCTGGTGGTTACGCGGGGTGCCCGAGCCCCCCGTGAAGAAATCCTGACCTGGTGGCAGCGCTACGGTTCTGGTGGGCCTGTTTTCTGGATCGACTTTGCCATCGGCAGCCTGCGGTCCTTTCCCGATGGTTCTGTCCCGTCTGAAAATCAAACAGGACCGCTCTTTGCATTTTGCGCCCTGGGCCATCCGGAAGCCTTTTATGCGGATTTGATCCTCGCGGGTCATCCCTGGGTAGGCTATCGCAGCTTCCGCGATCATCAGGCGATCACCAAGGGAACCCTTCAGCAGGTAGTGCGAGAAGCACGACTCGCGGGGGCCGAAGGCTTAGTCTGCACGGAAAAGGACGCCGTCAAGCTGGGCCCAGGGCATCTCCTGAGCCTAGACTTTCCTCTGTGGGTGGCCCAACAGCAGGTGC
>JAUYES010000740.1 GCA_030691225.1 Holophaga sp.
AAAAAGAGTATGACGCTGTCGATCGCCTGCGGCAGATGATCGTCAATATCGATGTGGTCGAAAATTGCCACTTTGTCGGTTCCCGTGAATCGGCCGCACTGCACCCAGGCATCGGGAAAATGCAGCATGCGCTGTTTGCCGAAAAGCAGGATTGCGCCCTTTGTCGGCACCAGCCTGCCTTGACAGGAGGTCAGAAGCCTCAGGGTGACAAGCGCCTGTTCGTCCAATTTGCGGACGCCGGAAAAGAGCCGGAGCGCCGCATCCATATCCAGATCGACCACACCCAGTTCCGGCATGGGCAGCTCGTCATAGGAAATGCCGTCCGCCGACCTTTGCAGTTCGGCGATCAGCGCGGAATCAGCCTGACGATTTGTGGAGCCAAGCCGCACATAGACACCCTGTTCAGCCCCTTCGGCTTTCAGCCAGTGGGGACGCTGGCCGCTGAGGAAGACCTCTACCACCAGAAGGGTTTTGTCGTCGATTGTGACAAGCTCGACATTGGGAACCAGACGGGGAAAGATGGAATCGGCAATCAGGCTGCACAGCCTTTCTTCTTCGTCGAGAGGAGCTTCCACGCCGACGATCTTCCTGTCGTCGCTCACTCCGATGACGAGCCGGCCACCCGCGGTATTGGCAAAGGCCACCAGGGTTTTCAGCACAGGTTTCGACGAAGAGGCATCCCGTTTGAACTCCAGTGTCTTGCCTTCCGGCAGAGCAATGAGGGTATTCAAAAAGTCGCTCACCGGAGGCCCTCCTTCGGTACGAGGTTCATCGCCACAACTCGAGGCTTTCTCTTCATATCATTCATCTTCTGCGGTATCCAGACCGGGGATTTGCTTCAAGGCCGAGCCGAATTTACAATAGTTGACCTTCACGCCATCGTCGAGGTCGATCTCCAGCTCTCTGGTTGCCAGGGTGTAGAGCACGTCGCGCTCGTACTCTTCCAGCTCCGCGATCGTTTTGACGATTTTCTCGATTTCCTTGAGGGCTTTGGTCTTCTCGCCCTGGGAGGAGTCGGCGCCGATGCTGACAGCTTCCAGATAATTCCTGCGCGAGGCGAGTTTGGTGCGGAATTCCCGCAGGTAGTTGTTCAGTACGAGGCCGGCGGTATCCGGACGATACCGGTGCATGTAGACGAGGGCGTTGAAGCTGCCCCGGGGGCTGGAGAACAGCCAGTAGATGGGGCGTTTCTTGTAGCGCCTCACATGGTCGCCGTAGAAATCCTTGAGGAAATAGTCCCGGATGTCCCGCGCCTTTCCATTTTTGCCCAGCACCAGTTCGACGAAGGCGAGGTTGTCCTCGTAGCGCTCTTCTCCAAAGGTGACGCGCAGGAATGTGCGGAATCGCCCCGCGATGTCGTCGGTAAACCAGTCTCCATCCAGAAGGGGAATGACATTGTCGGCGTCCGCAGGGAAGTCAGGATCGGGGATCTGCTTCAGGTAGACCTCGAGAGTCTCGCCCTGGTTGGCCAGGACAAGCCCGGGTTTCTCCAGCGCGTACCGGCCGAACATGCAGCCCACGGCGTAGGATATGAACTCCCGCATGGTGTCGGCCAGGAGCAGCGCTTCCAGTTCCGCATCGCTCTTGTCGCCGCCCTACCGGTAGTGCGGGTTGCAGGTCAGAGTGATTTCGCTCAGGGGGACATCTGGGGACAACTCGTCCCGCAGGCCATAGGCGTCGATGAAGATGCGGTTGTTCTCTTCTTCGAGGCGCCGCATTTCCGTCGTCATGTTGTGCCAGTGGACGCGGAGGGTTTGGTAGGTGGCTTCGAGTGTTGGTTGGCGGTAGTCAGGCTGCAAGAGGGGGAGGGTGGAGAAATCCCAGGAGGTTTCGTAGGAGTCCCAATCGGATTGAGTCAATTTAATTGCACTCTGCGCAACTGAAACAACTTCAGTACGCGAAGAGATAAATGGTATTCGGAGGATGTTTCCGACTTCGATATTCATCGTTGCGCTAATAAGGCGAAGAAAATAATCAGCGAGTTTTGATGACAAAAGTGCCTGAATTGTATGGAGATTCGTTTTATTACTTTTTTTGAAAGCGCTAGAACCAGGTGTTACGAACATAAAACCAAGCTTGTTAAATCTTACTCCAAGCTTGCTAGAGCTAAGCGCACTCCATGTAACAGATTCTTGAAACCCAAAAACACCATTATAGTTGTGCGACCTAATCCTACCCGTATCCAGATCTGTCAATAATTTAACATCTTCGCCATCATTTAGCCAATTAACTACAGTTTCATTATTTCCATACCACTTTCGAAAATCGCCACCTTTGTTGCAAGGAAACCACTTTCGCCCAGACTCAATCGAACCCCTGTTAGATGTGATATTAAAGCCAATTTTATTGAGTGAGATCTCGAACCAACTTCGGATATATGTACCATTGTCACCAGTTGCAAGCGCAATTCTTGCATGAATCAATTCTCCCAAAAACGTTCCGTTCTTAAAAGCCTCTATCGCTGAATGATGTGCCCAATACGCAATCGGGCTGCCAGGTATTTTCTTGAAGTTGTCGCCGGAGACACGGAAAAACCAACCACACATAGGATTTTTAATCGCTTCACGAATGGCAGTTTCTTTTTCTGCTTCTGAGTTGCCATTGATTAAGCGCAAATAGCCGCCTTTATAATTGAATCGATTTGCATTTTCCAAAACAAAAGCTGTGGTTGCCACCACTTCACCGCCGATGCTATCAAATGCCCTTGCACCAAAATGTGCCATGGAAAGAATGGTATCCTGTCCTAAAATTCGTGCACGTAGGGATTCGAAAGACGAAAGGAACATCCAGCTTTGCATTGTGATCATTGCAACCGAACCACGGGGTTGCGCGAGTTCAAGATTACGCTCAATAAACATCGCAAAGAGATCTGACTTGCTGTCTGGATAGTTATCCTTCGCCCATGCGCCCAACCGCCCATTCATCCCTTTCCCACCCATATACGGCGGATTGGCCACAACCACATGATATTTCGGACTCAAATACTCAGCCTGCCCAAGAACCCGCAGCACCTTCCGGTGTGTCATGTCCAGAAACAACTGCCCGGAAACATTCTTCTTCTCCAGAATCTTCAGAATTCCCGCCACATCGGTCAACTCCGGGCGGATGAGGGAGCCGAAATTGTCGGCTTCCTCGAACTGGCGCAGGGTATTTTGAAGCGCGGGGGTGAACAAGTCCCGCCCGACAAAATCCATGTAGTTTTTCAGCTCGCCCTCGTCGAACCGGACATTCTCCAGCACGCAGATGTTGGGTTGCACCGATTTGCGGAAGAAGCGGCGCTGTCTTGCCTGGGCCTTCATTGTGAGGGCAAAGGCGGCCAGCTCGCCGGCGCGTTCATCGATCTCGATGCCGTAGAGATTGTGGGTGAGGATCTTTTCCGGGATCTCGGCGGGCTCGTAGCCTTCCTCTTCGTAGATGGCGTACAGAAGCTCGAAGGCGTAGGTCAGCATGTGGCCGGAACCACAGGCCGGGTCGCAGATTTTGATCTCCTCGGGCCTGGCGATGCGCAGAAAATCGGTTTCCGCTTGCTCGGGCTTGATGTAGTACTCCATCCGCTCCGTCAGCCTGGAGCCGGGGCGATTGAGCATCCACATGCGGCCAAGGGAGTTTTCCACCAGGTAGCGCACGATCCAGTGCGGAGTGAAGAGCTGGGTGGCGGCGGGAATGTTTTCCGGCGTGATCTTCCTGTTCTTCTTCAACCCCTCAAAGACCTCGTCCTTTTTCTCCGAAATGTAGAACTGGTAGAGCCAGCCGATCACCTCGACATCCTGGCAGGCATCGGGTGTCATGGCCTCGCGGGTATAGGCCAGGATGGAATTGCCCGAGAGCAGATCGTCGGGCATCAAGAGCTCCGTGTAGTCGTCGATGCGCTCGAACAGGAAGGGCATCGCCCGGTGCCAGTCATTGCAGGCGGCCACAACCAGCAGTCGGTAGGCTTCGCCCTGCGGATCGCGGCTGGTCGCTTTACCGTCAAGCAGTGCGAAAATCCGCTGCCTGATGGTATCGGGAACCATGTCCTCGTCAATGTGGCCCATCTTGGCTTCCGCCAGAATCTCAGGTTGGAACTGCCCCTCGGCGGGCGAAACAACGCCGATGCGTGTGTAGCGGTTCACATCCATGAAACGCAGGGCGCAGAAACGGTTGAACCAGATATACGCCACCCGCTCCGCAACCTGCTCAGGCCCGATCTGCCGGATGGCTTCTTCGAGTTTTCGCACGGTGTCCGCGCTCTCGCGCCGCGCCGCGCTGCCCTCGGTCAGCACCAGCTTTATTTTTACCGCGGTCTGCTCGATCAGGCTGCGCCGGGCAAACTGGGCGTATTTTTTCAGCTTCGCTGTTTCCATTATCCTCAGGCTCCTTGAGTTTCCCGTGTTTCCCGCATATCCCGAAACGTGCTACCGATAAACCGCGAGCGCATATAATCGAGCATATATTTGCTCGGAGCGCATATCCGGCGGTAATATAACCGTCCAGACGGTTATATTACCGCTTTGGTGCATATATTACCGTCTGCGCTTATACATAGCTCCTTTCTTTTCTCCCGCCTGTTCGATTGTTCCCTGTTCTTTCAGTCAGATGGAGCACTGTCCCCGTGGATCCGGGGAGTTCCTTTTCCGCTTACCAGGGGATGGCGTTGGCTCTCGCTTCGAATTCGCGAATATCGGTTACGAGCACGGGGAAGGTCGGTGGGTCGCCATACATCATTTCGTGACGAAGGTCCGAATAGTCGCGTCGCCAGACTGCAATCCGGTCATCAAGAGGAACAAGACGAAGAGTCCCGCATCGCATTGTCGCGTAATCCATCCATGAGTAATTGAATAGCGCTTTCCGGTTTCGCAGGACCCGCTCGAATAGACCGTGATCGAGTAGTGCACGGTCGCCGATCCCCGCACGGATCAGTCGGGAAAGATCGTAGAGGTGTCGGGACATGCGTCCTTTTATCAGTTTTTCCAGTGGTCGATGATTCTCCTCGTGTAGGAGAAAAGCTTTTTCCAGGAATGTGCGCGTCGGATCAAGGGCACGCACCTTTGCCATGCGAGCCCATGACGCTCCAGGCAGCGCTTCCGCGACGAGGGTTGTAACGTGGGCCTCGATAGTAGGTTCGTTTCCGGATCGCGCTCCAAGTTCCAGTTTTACGCTTGGCTGGATATACCCATCCGGGATTCCGCCGAGCACACTCCGATAGCGGATGAGGAGCGTTTGCCCATCTTCATCCGCTTTGTCAAATTCAAGCGTATAGGTATCATTCCCTACGTTTGTATTCAGTGCCAGAGCGAGTTCAGGAACAATTTCATCTCGCGCACATCGTGCGCATGCAGATTTAAGTTCAGTTACAAGTCGTTTACGGGACGATGTGGTTTTTGCGAATTCTGGATCGCGGGTATCAGAAAAACCAAGGCTCATCCGGTCGACAACGATGTCGATATCTTCCGAGAAACGGTCTATCAGTTTCCAGACCTTCGAGAGAGATGTACCGCCCTTGAATGTAAGGCGTGGTTCGAGCAGTGGAGAAGCAAAAAGTGCTTCAAGCACAAGAAAGACCCAATAATCTTTCTCGATGCTGACGGGAGGCAATCCGAGTCGGGCAGATGCTTCTTCGAAGGCTCTCCGCTGCGACTCCCTGGAAAGATCGGCAAACCCATTCATTCGTTATTACCTTTGCCTGCGAGACACTGCTGGAGAAGGACCCGGATCCATGTAGGAGCGCTTGTCGCATCCTTCAGCACCTCTGCCTTTTTTTCCCATGGTATTGCGGCTCGCAGTCTGACGATCAGGTTGTCGTCAATGGATCGAGCGCCCAGATATCGGAGAGCCTGGATTACAGAGCCGCCGAGACGCCCGGAAGCGGACATATTCTTCGGAGTTGTCCTTTTAAGTATGATTTCTCGACCTCCGACGAGGATACGCCGGGAAGCTCCGTCGGTCAGGAACACAATTCGCATCGGGACTTGCTCGGATAATCCAAGAATGTTGGCGGCGTAGGCTCCCGATGGCTGGAGACGCAACTTGCCTGCACCCGCCAGTGCCGACGCGATAGCCTCCACAGAGGGACTTATCATGCCAATATCAGGATCCAGTATGGGATAATCGTACAGTCCGCGGGCAATACGGCGAATTGTTCCACGATGGGTCAATCGCACCAAAATCAGTTCGATAGCCGCGCGACTGCCGATATCGGAAAAGTCGTCTACCGAAAACACGGAACCTCGACCTTTTCGAATTATTCTCCTTTT
>JAUYES010000742.1 GCA_030691225.1 Holophaga sp.
CGCTGAAACAAAATGTCCCCAACCCGGGAGACTCCTGCGGTCTTTCCCTGCTGTTATTCCGTTGCGACCCCGCATTTCGAATAGGTGCCTGTGAGTGCACCCTGGTTAGCCCTAGCAGCATCGCTGTCGTTGTTTGCACAAAAGGTTCGGCACGGTCAAATAACCGTGCCGAACCTTTTAGGAACCATACTTTTCTGACAAAAAAACTAATTGAATAGGTGGATGAAGTAGGCGTCCAGTTTTCCCGTGCCATCGGGAATCCCAAAGACCTGGACCTTGGCATCCGTGATGAGCTTCGCGGTCCATTGGGCTTCCGAAGTGAGCGGGGTCACGCTAACGATCATGCCTGTCTTGCTGAATTCAGTGACCAAGGGCATAGACCCTGGAGTCGTGCTGAGTTTCACCGTTAAGGTCGTCACGCTGCCGCCTTCGGGTGTGTAAGTCACGTTCATGGTTCCACCACTGTAAGCACCCGAAATGGTTTGCGGGGTGCGTGAGAGCTGGCTGGGCAGGAACACGGCAACCTTGGCGGCCCAGCTGCTGTTTACCCAATTCAGGGTACTCATGGCCCGAGCGTGGGGCCCTGAGGCTGGCATGGCCTTCGCCAAGAAGGCCGATTTATCCGTGGAGGCCGTTGTGGGGAAGGTGAAATTCCACCAAGAAAAGCCCGCGTCATAGCCTACGGTGCGAGTATCCGTTGTGGCATCGGCGTGGAAAGCCTTGCTGTAGGTGAACGTAGAAGCATCAGCGGCGGTGATATCTCCCTCAAATACACCCCGGTGGATATCAATGGCCGTGGCCACCATGGGCGTTTCCAGAGGATTCGCAACGGTCACATGCACTTTGAAGCCACGGCTCACATTGCTAAGGAAACTGGTGCCAGTGCCGATGGCAGTGGTTCCACTCTGGAAGAAGAACTGCGTGTTGGCATTGACCTGGAGGATTGCTGGAATGCCATTTTCACGCAGAACTCGAATCTGATTAAGCGTGGTATCAACCTTCACGACATGGCCTTCAGGCATCCAGGGGCGCAACTTGCTTGCCTCACTGGAATACCAGACCCGCACGGCCGTCAGGCTGCCATCGGACTGGAAGCGCGCCGTGGCCTTAGCGTATTTGGTGGCCGTTAGGCTCGCAGGCACCGTAAAGGAAGCTACGGGAGCTACCGGCGTTGTGTCGAGATCGTAGAACAGCGATTTATTCGTGGCATCTACCGTAAGAGTCTTGTCCTTCCCTCGCTCTGTGCGCAGCACCAAGGATTTGGAATCGGCTGCCACCGAGGTGACTTGCCCCTTCAAATGACGTAAATACACCTGGTGCAGGGGCCCGTGAGGCTTGTGGCGCACTTGCAAATTCAGCG
>JAUYES010000747.1 GCA_030691225.1 Holophaga sp.
GGTTGGTCACCTTGCCAGGGCGAGTAGAAAATGAGGTCGTTCGGCAGGTAGGAATAGTCTCGCAGAAGCCCCTATACACACACAGACAAAGGTGGTTAGATCCAAGGCGACCCTTCTTGACAGGAGACTGACATGTGCAAACGACTTGGAATGGTCTTGGCAATCCTGCTGCCTTTGGGACTACAGGCCTTCGATCAGAAGGCGGTAGACAAACTGCTTGCGGGAGATAAAAACCTAGCGGGGGCCGACTTCACCAATCTGCCAGGATCAGCGCTGCCGGGTGGCGGGACCTTCACGGGTGTGAACTTCTCCGGGGCAGATTTCACGGGAGCCTACATCCCCAGTCGAATCTTCCAGTCGTGCAACTTTTCTAACGCGAAGTTCGACCGAGCCGACCTCCGTGGTGTCCATTTCAAGTCGTCGTGCAACATGGTAAGCGCGAGTTTTGCGGGGGCCATCCTGGGGGGCACGCAGTTCAATTCCGCAAAACTGAACCAGGCCAGTTTTACCGACGTGACGTGTACCCCGCAGTCGGGCCCCCAGTTCATGCAATCTGATTGCCAAGGGCTGCGCCTGAATGGGACGAATTTCAATGGAGCCGCCCGGTTCTATAACTGCGATATGACGGGCGTCGACTTCAAGTCCGGCAATGTGCGAGGGATCAGCCTGGAGTCGTCCAGGATCGCCTCGAGCCAAAGGTCCTACCTGTCCACACAAAGCATCCGGCAGTTCGACACCATCGTCTGGGTGACCCCCCCCACCCTCAATATAAAACCTGCGGCAGCCGAAAAAGCCGAAAAGCTGAAGCCCGTCAACAAGCCTGTGGCACCGCCGAAGTAGAACAAACCCCAATCAGGGCTGAGCGACCTTCATCCGGTAGAGCCGGTTGCCCTCGGGCCTGCGGTAATTCACACCCAACGCATCCAAGCGCTGGGTGTGGCTTTTCAAGCGGTGCATTTAGGGGTTCAGTCCTGCGATGAGGGGGCTGCGCCTGCCTGGTTGTGATCTTTCTGCCTGGAAAAATGCCTGAACAGAAAATACGAGAGAGCGAAAAGTGTGCCCCAGAGAGCGAGGCGCACCAGCACGCCCCAAAAGGCCCCGAACTGCGCAACAAAGCTCAGGTGGCCAAGTTTGTAGATGGCCCGGGAGAGGATAAAGGAAATGACGAAGGAAAGGGCAAGCTGGAGTTCTTTAGACATGTGGGCTCCATGGAACCGGGGATAGCTTTCGGGTGCTCAAGTGGAGTTTCTGCTGGAGCACTCGGGAAAGGGCAAAGCAGGATTCTGGCGGATAGGGTAATCAAAGGCCTCATTTTGAACCGGGTCGGTGGTTGAGCCTAGCGTAATGGGGGTTGAGCCTTTTGGATCACATTCCGAGAAAGGTGCGACGCCGGAGCACGACCACCAGTCATGGTCAGCGAGGGCGTGGTTGCCGTCTGGCCAATCCACGCTGAAGGTGACAAACCTCGGAATATCGCGCTTCCTGACACGGCCCTGCCACCTGATGGCGCCTTCACGAGACTCATCGATCAGACCCTCGGGCTCCACTGTGCCCTGGGCGAATAGCCTAAGTGCCCGGTAACCTTATAGAAAAAAGGGCGACGCAGCGCCCGGCGGCAGCTTCGGCGCTGATGTAGGCGATTGTTTTTGCGGCGATACCTTGAGAAGGCACTCGGATTTCTCGAAGGCCCTTTTCACACCTAACCATAGGCGGCGGCCCCTCACTTCACCCTTCCCGGAAGAACCTCAAAATTCAGGTTTCTCCTGCGCCCGTCGATGCCTGGGAATGACACAACTGGGCAGGACCGTATGAGCCTCTTTGGGTTCGGAGCCGAGAAACAGGAACGGCCGGAATGGGTTTTGGCTTACCTGGAAGAAGCCATGATCCTCCAGTATCCCTTCCTTCTGGCCAATCTAGAGGGCGTGCAGGCTAGGGCCTACCTCGTGGAACTCGACGAAAACGCCGGGACCGGGTTGTGGAACCTAGAAGGCCCCTTGTTCGCCAACAAAGGGGAAAAGGTCGAGCTGAGCCTTGTGTTTGGTGAGCTACGGATCGGCGCCACGCTCCAGATCTGCGAGAGCCGTCCTCGAACGGTGTCTTTGGAACTGCCAAACACCCTCGCCCTGATGGAGCAACGAAAGGCTTTACGAACCCGAATGTCGTCCCATGAATATGTCGATTTCACCGCCCTGACGGGGCTCTATGAGGGAGTCGCCTTTCTGGGTGGGGTGGAGAACCTCAGCCTCACCGGAGCCCGGCTTCGTATCTCCAAAGCCCTGGCCATCAAGACCCAGGCCCCCCTCCGCCTCACGGCAGCGCTCCTGCCGGTCGGACAGCCTTTCGTGGTCCTAAAGATCAAGAACCTCCCGAAGTCTGTGCATGCGCTGGACCTCTCCGGCCAAGTGATTTACACGCAAGCCACCTCCCGCCACTTTTTCGCCGGCGTCCAGTTCGCTGACACCTCGGCCGATGCCGCAAAGTCCCTGGAGGCCTTCCTGGCGCACCGAGTGGGCAAGCTCCCAGACACGATCCCTCCCCGGGAACGCCGGAAGAAGCAGGAAAGGAAGTCCGCTCCCCCTGAACCCAAGGATTCTGCGCAGTCGGCGCCCGGTTCTTCCGTCGAGAGTGCCCTCGCGAGCCTCCCAGTCCCCGTGGCAACCAAAGAAGAAAGGTCGCTTCCCCTGGCGGAGTCTTCCCCTGTTTCTGCCACGACGCGCCTAAAGAAGCGGGGACGGACCCTCGCCATCCTCGCTTCCGAAGGGGTTGGGGAGCGCCTCCAGGGATTTCTGCAGCAGGAGGGCTACGGCCGGGTCCTCGTGGCCCACAAGGGCCCGGAACTCATGGGACAGATCCAGCAGTTCAACCCTCATTTGGTCTTTGTGGACTGCGCGACGCCCCTGATCCAGAACCTAGAGCTGTTAGCAGGGCTGAAGCGGGCCCTGCCCGAGGGCACCCCGGTGATCATGGCCGTGGACGACATCGCGGCCTCCCGATCCCCGAAGGTGCAAAACCTGGGGATCTCGCGTTTCCTGCCACGGCCCTACCACCTGGATGGCGCCTTCACGAACCTCCTCGATCAGACCCTCGGGCTCCGCTAAGCCCTGGGGGAATAGCGGAAGTGCCCAGTGATTTTATACGAGAACAAGTGGTCCTCAATCCGAGTGCCATTACCAATGTTGTGAACGATGGCGGGTGCTCCTGAATCCCCTTTGATATCGCTCACGATACCGATGTGAGGCAATCCGCCAGGCAGCATCCAGGTGACGATATCGCCCGCACGAAAGGCAGCAGCGTCGCGGCTGATGGGGAGCGTTTCACCATAGCGAGCAAAGAAACGAGCCAAGTTCGGCACCCGGCGATGGTCAATGTTGCGATCCGGCCCCTTGGTGCGCCATGGATTGGGATAGGCGCTCCAGTGATTCACCATGTCGCGATGCACCAACACCTGCAGATCGATTCCTATTTTTCGGTAAGCACGTATCAGGACATCGGTGCACACACCACGCTCCAAAGGCACGTCACCGCCGGGATAGGCGAGCTTTCGATAGGAGCCGTCATAGTAAATCGTCACGCCAATCTGCTGCTTAGCGGCTTCGACCAGCGTCATCCCAGATTCCTGGCCCTGGGCAATCCTAAGCACTGAAAACAGGATCACAGCCAGACGCATGATTACTCCAAGGGAAAGGCTTCCACTCAGCGAACGAACGCCTCGCAGGCCAGTTTAGGTTTAGAGCCTTCGAAATAATCACCCGAGAACTCAAATATGCCGGTTTGGCCTTCTCCTCATTTCCCGTGATGCTAATCTCGGGTCCGGCCATTTGCAGCTGAAAGCCCCATTTGGAATGGATTCCCGGAGTCAGCCCATGACAAAACGCCGCATCCTGGAAGGCATCAAGGTCCTCGATCTCACCAATGTGCTTTCGGGGCCTTTCGCGAGCCTTCATCTGGCGTTGCTTGGAGCCGAAGTCATCAAGATCGAAAACCCTAAGGACGGCGACCTGGCGCGCAA
>JAUYES010000648.1 GCA_030691225.1 Holophaga sp.
CATAGGAGCCGCCATGCCTACCTGGGCGCCACCGTTGATTCGCACAGCCTGCCCCATCAGGCAAGTGCTGGCCGCAAAAGCGAGGAGAAGAAAAGGTTGACGCATGGCGACTCCAAAGAACGGGTGAACCGACCAAGTATAGGTCAGAAGCAGGTCTTGATTGCTCCCAGTATCTGACCAGCCTCATCCATCTCGAATACCACGGGCCATTTGTCGAAGGTCGTGCAGGGATGGCTGACGGCAAGGCCCACTAGGTCACCCACCTGAAGCTGGGACTCTGCGGGCACTTCGAGCCGGGCATGCTGATCGTAGAGGCTCGTCAAACGCCAAGTCTCGGGACAAGACAGGGGTATGCTTCCCGGGGAAAACCAGCGCCCGGGCCTCGGTAGGCCGAGGTCATGGGGAAGGTCCCGCTTGCCCGCATCCAGGAAGGCCAGCCCCGGTTCGGGACGCGATAGCACACGTGCCCAAACCTCCAGAGCGGGTGCCAGGTGACCCTGGGGCCGCCACGAAGCGTCCAAACGCCCCTCCAAAAGCGCAACCAAGCGTTGGTAGTGGCCCGCATCGTGGGTCAGATAGCAGCCGCTCCTCAACACCACTCGGGTGGGTGACTGCAATCCGCTGGCCATTAAAACCTTGGCTACCAGATCGAAGTACGCGCTACCTCCTGCGGTCAGGATTATTTCCTCTGCTTCGAATATCCCTTCGACCTCACAGCGGCGCGCCAGGGCGACCAGATCTTCGAGCCATTCCGTAACCTTGGTTCGATCCGCGACGGGCTCCTGCGAGATGACGATGCCTTCGTAGCAGGCCACGCCTGCTAACCGAAGACGAGGCGCCATCTTCACGGCCCGGGCCACAGACAAAGCAGCCTCCATCCCACGCGCCCCACAGCGCCCCCCGGGAATGCCCGTTTCCACCAACACCATCAGGGAGCGTGAACCGCACCAATGCTTTTCCATTTGGACCACGGCTTCGGCGCTATCGGCAAAGACCAGCAGTTCACGCGAAGGCTCCTGGTTCAAAGCCGCCGAAAGGCCCCGCAGGGCCGCGGGTTCCGTAAGTTCATTGGCGAGCAACACCCGCTTCACACCGTAGGCGAAGGCGACCTGTGCCTGTTGCGGCGTGGCCAGCGTGATGCCCCAGGCTCCCGATTCCAGTTGGCGATGAAACAGCTGGGGAGCCAAGGTGGTCTTGCCATGGGGGCAAAGGCTGGCACCACATCGAGCAAGAAAATCCTTCATCCAGCGTGCGTTTGCGTCCATCACGTCTCGGCGCAACAAAGCCACCGGACTGCCCAGGTCGCCCTGAAAAAGATTCCAGTGTTGCTCGGCGATGTCCCCGAGACGCAGGGGCTGGGCATCCTGAGGAAAGCCCTTGGTGCGGGCATCGAGAAGGGTGTCGAGGAGGGGCTGAAGGGGATCCATGGCTACTGTTGAACCACGGATGGCGGCCAAGGGGTAGCGGTATCCTGATTAACGCCATGGAACTTCGACACGCCGCCCCCTTTCACCCCGCCCCCTGGGCCCGAGGCCCCCATGCCCAGACCATCCTGTCCCATCTCTGGAAATCCCCCTTTGCCCATCTCCCCTGGGTGCAGGAGAACCTGGACTTAGAGCCCGGCGAAACCCTTCGCCTGGAAGTCCTGACCGGTAACACCAATACCGTGGTGGTGCTTTTCCATGGGCTAGGCGGCCATTCGGGTTCCTCCTATATGCACCGAAACGCCTCACTGGCGGCCAATCGAGGGCACAGCATCATTGCTGTTAACCACCGTGGTTCGGGGCTCGGGCGGGGCATGGCCCACAAGCCTTACAACTGCGGTTCCACGGGCGATGTTGCCGCAGTCATCGCCCATGCCCGTCGGCGCTTCCCTGGGAAACGCATCGTGACCGTAGGCTTTTCCCTGAGCGCCGCCATGTTGGTGCTCTTGCTGGGCCGCGACCAGCACCTGGAACAGCCCGATGCCGCCATCGCCATCAACCCGCCTGGGGACTTAGAGGCCTGCTCCCAGCGCCTGATACGGGGCTTGAATCGCCTTTACGATCGCCGCTTTCTCAACCTGCTGCGCGAACATGTGCAGGGCCGAGCCGATGCGCCGATTCTGCCACCCATGCGCACGCTGCGAGACTTTGACGCGGTTTATACGGCGCCCCAAGCAGGGTATGCAGACCGAGCCGATTACTATGCCCAATGCAGTTGTGGTGATTATCTCGCGCACATCCAGACACCGCTGGTGCTGCTGACCAGTGAAGACGATCCCTTCGCACCTGCTTCCGATTTAGGTCACGCTTCCCCAGCCGTACTTCGCCACCAAGAGCGCCATGGCGGCCATTGCGGCTACCTTTCGGCAAAGAACACGCCCCTGGGCACGCGCCGCTGGATGGACTACGCCGTGGACCACTACTTGGCGCAGCTGAGCTAGACGCGTTTGCGCCCCGGATAGAGCCAGGGCTTTAATAACCGGGTAACAGCGGGCATCACCACCCAGGTCATGAGGATCACGACAATTACCGTCGCGAAAAAGGCCCGAAGCACCACGGGTAAGGGACTTAGCAGCGGCGCCAGGAAAAGGTAGTTGATGATCGTGATGGGAAAGAGCCCCGCCACCACAGAAGTGGCAACTTTCCATACCGGGGGCGGCGGCGCCACATCCGGTGGCAACAGGCCGAAGAGTTGCTCCAATCCACTGATGAGCTGAGCTGGCCCTTGGGATTCCACCATGGCATCGGCCTTGGCAAGCCAGACATGGCGATCTGCGGATTCGAGCCAAGTGCGCAGGTTCTGAGGGGTATCGAAGGTGTAGACAAAGACCCATTCAGGCTGGGCATCTTCCACCGGTGGTACCGCCTGCCCGCTAAGATGGCCGGGATAGGTGGCCATCACGGTATGAAAACCCTCGGCCCAGGCCAGGAAGGCCTCCTCTTGGCCCGGTTTGATGCGGCGGGAAAGCACAACGGTCGTAGAGGGAGCATCGGGGTTCATGGAGGTCACTCCGTCTTTCGAGGGAATAGCCAACCGCGCAGTAAACGTGTAAGCAGTGGCATCACCACCCACGTCATCAGGCTCACGCAAATACAGGTGGAAAGCAGCACCTGCCACCACATGCCCCACCAACCGGCCTGCCCCAGGGCCGCATAAAAGCCTAGGTTCATGAGCAGCAAGCCCACGATAAACACCGTTGGAGCCAAGCCCAGTTCCGTGACCAACGCCAGTTTCCACACCGAGGGCGGGTCAGATTCTTCGGGCGAAGGCAGGCCAAATAACCACTCCAGGCCACTCATCACCCGCGTATGGCCAGGGCCTTCCGTCAGGGGCTCGGAAAGAGCCTGCCAGTGGGCGCGGGTCTCGCTACCCAGCCAGACCTTCAGGTTTTCCTGTGTGTCAAAGGTGAAGATAAAGAACCAATCGCGGTTCTCGCCCGGAACCGGCGGCACAGCCTGATAGGACTGAAAGCCTTCCTGCTCGGCCATAACGCCATAGATGCCTTCGGCCCACGTCTTAAACGCGGCTTCCATTCCAGCCTTAGGACGACGCGCGACCACGACGGCCGGGCGCTCCGGATCAGCCCGGAAAAGAGGATCAAATGGACTCACGAATCAACCCCTTCGGCGCAACCAGGATCTGACCACAAAGGCTGCCAATCCCGCGCCTAGTGCCACCAGAAACCATTTCATACCCGCATTCTGAATGCCCTGAGCCTTGGCCTTCTCTTCGGCCTTGCGGGCATTTTCCTCGAAAGAGAGCTTGCCCTGCACTTCGCGGGAATGCTTCACGGCCTTTTGGGCGGATTCGCGCGAGGCTTGCGAGTCCTTGGCCGCTTGGTCGGCGCCATCATCCTGAATGGAAATATGGCCTGCCCTCACCCAAGCATGGCCAGAGGCTCGCCGCTGCCGCGCGGGAGACAAGGGCGCTTCATCGACCCCGCTCTCATTGCCATTCTCGATCACCGTTTGTTCGAGAATCTCCGACAAGTCGCGAATCTCGCCACGAAGGCCCTGAAGATCCTGATTCTGTTGATGGAGCAAGCGCCCTTGAACCCAGGTAAGGCCCAACTGGGCGCATAGCAAGGCGATAAGGATTCGTCCAAACCAAGGGCTGGTGGAATTGGTGGGTGGAGGGTTGGTGTCCATTAGGCATCCCGTCCAAGAATGAAGAGCGTGCGGTCATCCCGGTTCTGACTTTCGAAGCTTGCAACATCCTGGTAAATGGCTTCACAGGCGGCCCGAGCCGAGCCAGTGCCGCGCATTCTCAGCAGCTGATCTTCCATGCGCTCCAGGCCGTAGAGTTCACCCTTCTGGTTCATGGCTTCGGTAAGTCCATCGCTGTACATCACCATCCATTCGCCTGGCTTCAAAATGCCTTCGCGAATCTGCCAGTTGTTGAGCGAGGCTGGGCGAAGCCCCAGTCCACGCCCCACCGAATTCAGCTCAATGAAATCTTCACGGCGCGGCCCCCGCATGAGTAGTGCAGGCGGATGCCCAGCGCGGGCCAGACGATAGGCGCCTGATTCATCCCACTCCAGCAAAATCAGTGTTAAGAAATCGCGAGAACCCATGAGGTTGCGCATGGTCTGGTCAAGAGAAGGAAGGATACGGTCGAAGTCCAGGGTTTCGTTTTGGGTGGCGAATTTAAGCAGCGCTGTGGCTTGGCTCATGTAGAGCGCTGCCGCAAGGCCTTTTCCGCT
>JAUYES010000754.1 GCA_030691225.1 Holophaga sp.
ATAAGAAAAATGCCAACACATACGAAGTAGAGCGGAATGCATAGAATCGCAGCGATCATGACAGTGATCTGGAAATTCAGGGATTCCTTGCCCTGATCATCCACCAAGGGCATGGTTTCCTTTTTCATCAGCCACACCACAAGCGGCCCAAGAATATTGCCGAAGGGGATGAAGAAGATGTAGCCAGCAAGGGCTGCCAGATGACAGAACATAGCCCAGTTTTTCTGGTCTGAATCTTGGGGAGCTGGGGTAGGCGTAACCGGGATGGGGTTTTCCGGGGTGGGTTCCATGGCGTTCTCCAGAATCATTGAAAAACAGCTTAGGACCTTCGAGTCGTGGGGATAGGGATAAATAGAAAGCTCTTCACGGTTCTTTGGGAAACACACGTATTGGAGAGTCTTTTCTGGGTTTCGACTTGGCCGGGAAACAGATCCACCGCGAAGGCGCCAAGCGGTACTGCGCGCCTTCGCCAAGAAAAGTTGGCCAGTGAATACTCCCAAGGGTCGCCATTGTCCTAGCTTCGGCCGGAGATCCCGCTCTACTGGATCCGGCGACCTGCCGCCCCGGTGCTCGAATTTTTTCTTGGCGTCTTGCCGGTTGATCTGTTGCTCGAAACAAGGATTTCTGTGGTGAAGCAGATCCAGTCCCGTTCGCGTCTCCCTGGTGAATTTCTTACCCATGCGGTTGCCAGGAAATTGGTTCGGATCAAACTCCAGCCTCGAATCCAAGCCAAAACCCCGGTAGAATCTAGGTTTTTCGCGGGTTCCCATGCATGTTCAAGAATTGATCCTCCGACTTCAGCGCTACTGGGCCGATCGTGGCTGTCTGGTGGGCCAGCCCTACGACATTGAAAAGGGCGCGGGCACCATGAATCCGCTGACCTTCTTCGGGGCGCTTGGGCCGAAACCCTGGAACGTGGGCTACGTTGAACCCTCGCGCCGCCCCGGCGATGGCCGCTATGGCGAGAACCCCTTCCGGGTCTACAAGCATCTGCAATTCCAGGTAATCCTCAAACCCTCGCCCGCCAAGGTGCAGGAGATGTACATCGAAAGCCTTGAGGCCATGGGCATCGATCTCACCAAGCACGATCTGCGCTTCGAGGAAGACAACTGGGAATCGCCCACGCTGGGCGCCTGGGGCGTGGGGTGGCAGGTGGTCTTGGATGGCATGGAGATCAGCCAGTTCACCTATTTCCAGCAGGTGGCGGGCATTGATTGTCGGCCCGTGAGCGCTGAACTGACCTACGGCATCGAGCGCATCTGCATGTTCCTCACCGGCATCGATAACATCTTCGATCTCACCTGGGGCGAGATCAAAACCGACCAGGGCGTGTTCCCCATCAGCTACGGCGAGGTGCGCCATCGGGAGGAATTCGAGCTG
Source organism: Holophaga sp. (assembly GCA_030691225.1). Lineage (GTDB taxonomy): Bacteria > Acidobacteriota > Holophagae > Holophagales > Holophagaceae > JAYREN01. The sequence continues at coordinate 1,381 of JAUYES010000754.1, forward strand.
AGCGCGTACAGCTTCGAGCATGCAGATATCGAGCTGCACCAGCGCCTGTTCAATGATTTCGAGAAGGAAGGCTGGCGTATGGTCAAAGACCACGGCCATTTCCTGGCGGCCTACGATCAGGCGCTGAAGATGTCCCACACCTTCAATGTGCTGGATGCCCGCGGCGCCGTGAGCACCACGGAACGGCCCGGCGTCATCAAGCGCGTGCGCGATCTGGCTTGTGCCTGCGCAAAGGCTTATCTGGAGAACGAAACCACGAAAGCCGATGCCGCCCAGGAGGTGAAGTGATGGATACGCGCACCCTCCTGTTGGAACTGCATTGCGAGGAAATCCCGGCGCGGTTTCTGGAGCCGTTGACCCAGGAATTTTCGGAGGCCTTCACGAAATGGGCCGGTGAGCAGAAGCTCTCCTTGGCCACTATCCACATTGATTATTCCCCCCGCAAAATGGCGTGGCGCATGGCTGGGTTGCCCGTGTCTCAGGCCGATCAGACCGAAACCCAGGTGGGCCCGCCCCAGCGCATGTGCGTGGATGAAGCCGGTGCCGCCACCCAAACCGGCCTGAAGTTCGCCGAGAAATGGGGCGTCGATTTTTCCGCCGTGCGCTTTGAGCAACCCGCCGGAAAAAAAGAAGCCTGTGCCGTGGTGACGCTCACCAAGGCGGGTCGCCCGACCCTCGAATTGCTGGCCGAGGCCCTGCCCAAGCTCATCGCGGGCCTGCATGTGCCCAAGGCCATGCGCTGGGGCAACTCAGAATTCGCCTTCGTGCGGCCCATCCGCTCGATCCTAGGGCTCTTGGGCGAAACGATCATCCCCTTCGAAGTGGATGGCGTGAAGGCCGGGAACACGACCTGGGGCCATCGCTTATTTCATCTGAATCGACCCGAACCTGTGACGGTGGCGCGGCCCGAGGATTACGAAGCCGTGCTGCTGAACGCGGGTGTAGTGGTGGCCTTCCAGGAGCGCAAGGCACGCATGCTCACACAGCTTGAGGCCCTGGCCACGGAAGTGGGCGGGTGCGTGGTGGAGGATGAAGAACTGGCCAATACGCTGGCTCAGATCGTGGAATTTCCCCGCATCCTGCGCGGCGAATTTCCCCAATCCTTCTTGGATCTACCTAAGGAAGTGCTGGTCACCAGCCTGAAGGAACACCAGAAGTCCTTCTGCATCGAGAACGCCAAGGGCGACTTGCTGCCCTACTTCCTGACCGCCGCCAACCGACCCGATGACCCGGAAGGTTTCGTCCAGGCGGGCAACGAATGGGTGCTGCGGGCGCGGCTCTACGACGCTCGATTCTTTGTGGCCGAGGATCGGCGCACGCCTCTGGCCAGCCGCCTCGACAAGCTCAAGCAGCTCACCTTCCACCGCGAACTCGGCAGCTACTTCGATAAGAGCGAACGTGTCACGGCCCTGGTCACGAGCCTGGCCACGCGCTTGTCCAACGATGCTGGGCATGTTCAAGAAGCTGCCCAGGCGGCCCAGGTCTGCAAGTGCGATCTAGTCACGCTGATGGTCGGTGAATTCCCCGAGCTGCAAGGCGTGATGGGCGGCGAGTACCTGAAGCATGAAGGCGCCCCCGAAGCCGTATGGCAGGCCGTGAAGGAGCACTATCAGCCCATCAGCGCCGAGGCTCCCACACCGACCACGGCCATGGGTTCGCTATTGGCTGTCGCCGATAAGCTCGATACGGTGGTGGGTTGTTTCGCCATCGGCCAGATTCCCACGGGCAGCAAGGATCCCTTAGCCCTGCGCCGTGCCGGTCAGGGCATCGTGCGCATCCTGTGGGAGCGTGGCTGGAACCTGAACATTGAAACGCTGTTGGACCTGAGCCTTGCAGTGCTCAAGGCCAAGGCCACCAAACCCGAAATGGAATCCCGCGAGGCCCTGCTGGCCTTCTTCCGGGATCGTGTGGCCTATCAGTTGGAAGTAGCCGGTTATCCCGGCGCGGCGCGACGTTCGGCCCTGGCCACGGGCTGGTCGGACCTGACCGACCTCAAGGCCCGCTGCGAGGCCCTTTCGACCTTCGCCGAGGACGCCCGCTTCGCGTCCTTAGCGCAGAGTGCCAAGCGCATCGGCAATATCCTGAAAGACGAAACGCCCGTGGATGCCTTCGATGGCGCGGTACTGCAGCAGGAGGAAGAAAAGGCCCTGGCCGGAACGCTCGGCCACCTGGAAGCCACCTCGGACTACCCTGCCCTGCTAGCCAACCTCGCCGAATTAGCCCAGCCCCTGGAGGCCTTCTTCAATTCCGTGATGGTGAAGTGCGAAGACGCCCCGCTGCGCGCCGCGCGACTTTCGCTGTTGCAGCGATTGCGGAATACCTTCCTGCGCGTCGCCGATTTCAGCCAGTGGCAGTGACTTAAAAATGGGGGCCATTTGGCCCCCATTTTTAATGGTAGTAAAACAGAGAAGTTCTACCGCATCTTGCCTGCGAAACCCGCCACGCCCGCGATAATCATGACTACAAAAATCAGCGCGTAGATGCAAAGCAGGATCAGGGTCAGGATGCCGATGTAGCGCCAGAAGGATTTCTGGGCGGAAAGGGCCTCTTCTAGATCACTCGGGGAATTGCTGTTGACCAGGGAGGCGATACGACTGGCGTAGCGATTGAGGAAAAGCACCGCTGGAAGTTGGATACCCGCCATGAGCATATAGGCCAGCATCATCCCGAACCCAAATCCGGCGGGAAGGCCTTTGCCGAAAGAGGAACCCAGGGCCAACATGGCAAAGGATCCCACCAGCATTAGCCCGATTCCAATGAAACCAAGCACAGCCAGCAAGCGCACCCAGGGTTTGGTTTGGCGCAGCAAGGCCACGATGGAGGGCGAGACCTGGCCCTGGGAAGCACCACTCATTCGGGCACCGTAAACTTCCGCCTGAGGCGCGGCATAGGGATTGGCCGCAGCGTAGGGAGCAGGCGCAACAGGTTCAGGGCGGGGCGAGGCGATGGGAGCTGGAACGGCAGCCAGCTCGGGGATTTGTTTCGCAGCCAGCCAACCGGACATGCCGTCGCGCCAAACCAAGTCATCCCACTTCAAGGCCCCCGAAGCCAGCATGGCCTTCAGGTGTTCTTCAGGCACAGGCCCTAGGGATTGGCCGTTCTGAACGTAGTTCCACTGGGATGCCATGGTTACTCCTTTGGGTGGGTTCCTTGAGTTCAATCAGGAACGACCAAAGTAGCGCAGCTTCATTCATTTGTCTTAGTCATTCTCAGTTGCCGAACGTGAGTGGGCGCGGGCGTGTCATGGCTTCGGGGCTCAGCAATTCTTCCAGCTGGGCTTCGGTCAGCCAGCCCTTGGTGCGGATGATCTCACGCACGGGAACGCCTGTTTCCAGGGCGAGGGTAGCGACTTCCGTGGCGCGCTTGTAGCCCAGGGCGGGCATCACCGCCGTTACGATACCGATGGAATGTTCCACCAGATTGCGACAGTGGGCTTCGTTGGCGGTAATGCCGGTGATGCACTTGGTGGTAAGCACATTCACAGCGGAACTGAGCATCTGCATGGACTGGAAGAGATTGAAAGCCAGGATGGGTTCCATGACGTTGAGCTGCAACTGACCAGCCTCGGCGGCGAGCGTCAGCGTCAGATCGTTGCCAATCACATGGAAGGCCACCTGGTTGACCACTTCGGGCACCACCGGATTCACCTTGCCAGGCATGATGCTCGATCCGGGCTGCATGGGCGGCAGATTGATCTCCTGGAAGCCGCAGCGAGGACCGCTGGAAAGCAGCCGCAGATCGTTGCACATCTTGGAGAGCTTGACGGCGGTGCGTTTCACCACGCCGCTGAACATCACGAAGGCACCGGTATCGGGCGTAGCTTCGATCAAATTACCGGCCAATTGCATTTCCAGCTTGGTGATGTTGCGCAGTTCTTCCACCACGGCCTGGGGATAGCGGGGATCGGCGCAGATACCCGTGCCTATGGCCGTACCGCCCAGGTTGACCTCCAAAAAGAGGCGGGCCGTTTCGCGCAAACGATCGATGTCCTCGCCGGTGGTGACCGCAAAGGCTTCAAACTCCTGGCCCAGGGTCATGGGCACGGCGTCCTGCAGCTGGGTGCGGCCCATCTTGATGGCGTCCGAGAACTCGCGGCCCTTGGCGTGCAGGGCGGCCTTCAGGCGCTCCAGGGCCCCAAGCAGGCTGCGCAGCATGAAGATGGTGCTGAGGCGCAGGGCCGTGGGATAGACATCGTTGGTGCTCTG
>JAUYES010000755.1 GCA_030691225.1 Holophaga sp.
TAGCAGTGTCACTTCTCCGAGCCTTCGGTATCCAGTGGTTGGCTGCTGAGGGCCAGATCCAGGATTCGCCCCGTGGCATAGGGTTTGGTGATGTAGGTGTGCAAATGTTGCACCTGATCCAACACGCGGTTCGTGTGGCCCAGGGCTTCCCGCAGCAAATTTAGTTGTTCGCGGGAAGGTGAGTCGGGATTTCTTAAAATTTGATCCACGAGAAGCTGAGCGGTGGCTAGGGGTTGCGCCAGTTCATGGGCGGTGCCGCCTGCTACTTCCAGCAGGGCACGGTGACGTTCGCCGGCCATGGCGGCTTCGTCTTGGCGGGAGAGGCGAACCAGCATTCGCAACTTGGCCAGGAGTTCGGAAAAGGCATAGGGCTTGACCAAGTAATCGATGCCGCCGGCCTCGATGCCCTCGGCCACCCAGTCTTGGCCAATGCGCACCGCACTCAAGAAAATCAGGGGCGTCCTCGCATTATTTGGAATCTGTCGAATGCGGCGGCACGCCTCTATGCCGTTCATCCCTTCCAGGCTCACATCCATGAGGATGCCCTCAAAGGCTGTGCGCTGGCAGAGCTCTACGGCTTCTTCTCCGGTGCGAGCCATGGACAAGATGAAGGGATGGTTGCGAAGCTCCATCCCGAGAACCTTCAGATTTCCTGGAAGGTCGTCCACAACCAGGATTCGACCTGGTTTTTCAGGAGTTGGTAAATAGAAAGTCGGCATGGGATTCCCAGAGTGATTCAACTTACACCGGGAATCCCATGCCGTCATCTATCGCTGGCTTTAGCGTTTCAGATTCAGCGTCTCTTGCAGAAGTTCGTCTGAGGTCGTGACCACCCGGCTGTTGGCCTGATAACCACGTTGGGCGACGATCAATTTGGTGAATTCCTCGGCCACGTCCACATTGGAAAGCTCAAGGTTGCCGCCGAGCACTACACCCCGGCCACCTTGGGCGGCGGCGCCAACGGTGCCTGCGCCACTGGCCAGGGTCTCACCCCAGGTATTGTCGCCTCGTTTGGCAAGGCCATTTGGGTTTGCAAAGGCGGCCAGGGCGACCTGAGCCAAGGGGATTGTCTGTCCGTTGGTAAAGGTGCCAGTAATGGTGCCGGTCTGATCGACCACCAGGCTCTGGATGGTGCCTGCTCCGAAGCCGTTTTGGTAGTAATTGGCGGTGGTAGACGGTGAGGCATACCCTGAGAGGCTTGATATTGCTGGGGAGCCACTCCAAATCTGCCAAGTGGCAGCCGTGGCGCTAGCGCCATTGGTCCAACCCGAAATGGTTAGGGTTGGGTTGACGGCAGGTGCCGTCAATACGCCTGCTGCACTGAAGGTTACACTGGCCGGGGCACCGGCAACGACAGCGGCGGGATCATCCGTGGTGACTGCTAATCCCCAGGTAGTCGCGCTGGTCTTGGTGTAGGTATAGAGGACGGAGTGGGCCGCGCCCAGGCTGTCATAGATCTGCATGGGCGTGGTGAAAGTCGCGCCGATGGGGGCACTGGCGTCTAGGTTGGTGTTAGAACTCATGGTTGTTGTTGGCGCTGCACCAGCAGTGGCTCCCAGATCGATTTGAACAGGCACAGGTGCGCCTGTGGTGGGAATGACGTTTCCCACCCGATTCCAACCGAGCACCATGTTTCCATTGGGATCGACCAAGGCGCCAGCCCTGTCCACGGTGAAATTGCCGGCGCGTGAATAGGCTCGGCCACCATTCTGGGTGACGAGGGAGAAGAAACCAGCACCCGAAATGGCCATATCGGTCACGTTGCTA
>JAUYES010000756.1 GCA_030691225.1 Holophaga sp.
GCACCCTTGCCCGGCCAAAATCCGGATGGCTGGAAAAACACAGGCGAAGCGCTTCGGGCCGCGAGCCTGGGCACACTGCACCCAGGGCTTGAATTGCTAGGCCGCCTCGGCGCTGCCTATGCCAATGGGGACCCTCAGGGCTTCAACCAGGCGGTGGCTGAGTTGCGCAATCAAAATCGGATAAACCAACCCGAAGCTCAGAAGCAAGCCGATAGCGAATTGCTGTTCAACCGTGCTCAGCCCTTTTACGCGGGCATGGTGATTTACGTGCTAGCCCTGCTGGTGCTCTTCGCCTCCTGGGTCTGGAAGCGCGAATTGCTTCAACCCACTGCCCTCGCAATCTTGATGGCCGGCGCCTTGATTCATACGGCCGGATTGGCTTCTCGGGTCATTCTGCAGGGCCGCCCCCCGGTGACTAATCTCTATTCCTCCGCCGTCTTTGTGGGCTGGGGTGCGGTGATTCTGGGCATCATCCTGGAGCGCATCTACCGCAAGGGCTTTGGCACAGCGGTGGCTGCGGCGGCGGGTTTCGGGTCGCTCATCGTGGCTCATCACCTGGCTTCGGATGGCGACACCATGGAGATGATGCGCGCTGTGCTGGATTCCAACTTCTGGCTGGCCACTCACGTGGTGACCATCACCATCGGGTATAGCGGAACCTTTTTGGCGGGCGCGATTGCCATTGGCTACACCCTGCGCAAGCACATCGTGGGCGAATCCGATGTCGAAACCTCCAAGGCCCTCTCGGGCATGGTCTATGGCGTGATTTGCTTTTCGCTGCTCTTCAGTTTTGTGGGTACGGTGCTGGGCGGCATTTGGGCTGACCAATCCTGGGGCCGGTTCTGGGGCTGGGATCCCAAGGAGAATGGCGCGCTGCTGATCGTCTTGTGGAATGCCATCATCCTGCATGCCCGGTTGGTGGGCTACGTGCGGGATCGCGGCATCATGATCATGGCCATCTTCGGCAACATCATCACGAGCCTGTCCTGGTTCGGTGTGAACATGCTCGGCGTGGGCTTACATTCCTATGGCTTTATGGACAAGGCCTTCTGGGCCTTGAGTGGCTTCATCGCCAGTCAGCTACTGTTCATGCTGCTGTGCTGGGCGCCGCAGATGTTCTGGAAGCGCAAAGTCATTTAGGCGGTACGATTCCCCAGGTTTCGCACAACTCCGCAACGCGTCGACGGAGGTGTGCGGGAGGGGCCATGACAAAACGGCAGAAGGGATCACCCTTGGCGGTGCAGGCGACTTCTTTGACCTCGAGGGTCAGGCCAAAGGCCTTCCCGCACCATCCGGCGGAATACCCTGAATTCAGATAGCAGACAGGCTTTTGGCTGGTGATTCCCTGCGTGCCATAGGCATCAGCTTCGTAGGAATTTGGGTGCTCGAACACCAAGAGATAGTTCTCGTCGGGAGAAGGCGCACTCTCGGGAAGCACCTTGACGATGGCATACCCGCCCAGAGCAAAGACCACCGGTCCCATGGCGAGCCGTAAGGGAGCAGGTAACTCGGAATGCAGCGAAAAATAATAGTCCGCGTCGGCGCTTCCACAGGCCTTCCCGAAGCGGTAGATGACGCTGTCGGCGGCGGGCCCAACCACCCGTTCGAGTTCTTCTCGCAGATGAATGGCCATGGAGCGCGAACGGTACATGACGTAGCGTTCACCGCCCACCAACATAGCTCCATGGGTCGGGTCCCAACGCTGATCCAGAAAGGTAGGTTCAATCAAACGCTCGGCTTCCTCGAAGAGGGGCACGAAGGAATCAGGGCAGTCGACGTATTTGGTCATCGCCCACCCCCTTAGCCGAGGGCTGCTTCGAGCTGAGGCGCCAATTTCCGGATCTGCAACCTGGGCAGGCCAAGATTGGCCGTGGGGTCCACCAGTACGGCCAGGATTCCGTTTTTCCCGAGCACCCGCACCAAGACTGTTCCGTTTTCAAACTCGAACATGGCGAGATTGATATTGCCGACTTGGAGTTCGCGGCCAATGACCTGCGTGGATCCTAGACTGGTGGAAATCACGGCACCAATGGCTTCGATTCCCAGCGAGAGATCCTTCACCACCCCTTCGATCACAAAACCATCCCAGTCCACCACCAGAGCGGCCCGAGCACTCTCTTCCTTCATGAACACATTGAGAAGATCTTTGATCTGAGCCATTGCGACCTCCGGTTGAAGTTGGTTTCTGACATCAGCCTTGTCGGCCGCCAGGGGGGTGGGATTGGGAAGAAGAAGCTCCGTTTCCGAAGTGGTTAAGCGTTCCACCTGTTCGCGCTCATCCAGGATTCGAACGCCTTCCATGAGAAGCATCTCTGTGGAGATATGGATCGTGCGCTCAGGGTCGATGGGTTCAATCGAAAGAGTCTGGAACTGGCCTTCTCGCCAAAGCACCATGGCGTGGTAGGCAGGCTCTCCTCGCGTTTCGATGGTGGAGGCATGAATCACCTGCCCATCCTCGAAGACCAGCAATCCCGTGCGACCCGCCGCTACAAATTCGACAATGCCGTTTTTTCGACAAAGCCGCATTACTTGGGTGAGATCGATCACATCGATCCCATCGCCGGTCAAACCAAAGGAACGATTGGAAATATCCAGGAGATGATCGCCGAGGGTCGCCAGATCGAGAGGTTTTTCTAGGAAGCGCAGCGCACCCTGCTGGAGGGCCTGATTCTGGATCTCGGGTGTGCCAAACCCAGTCATCACGAGGATTCGAAGCCGTGGTTTCACTAGGAGCGCCTGGCGGATCAACTCGATTCCGTCAATATCGGGCAGGTGAATATCCGTAAGCAGGATATCGGGATCAGAAACAAACAACTGCTCCAGGGCCGTTTCCCCCGAAGAGGCTGTCATCACCTGAAATTTGCCAGCCAAGCACTCTGCGACGAGAGCTAAAATCTCGGGTTCGTCATCGACAACCAGGACCCGGGTCAGTTTCGATTTTGGTGCCGAATCAAGCCCTGGCTCCAGCCCCATTCGCGTGGCGGCGGAGGGGGATTCTCCAAGTACCCAATTCAGCCCCTGCGACATGTCGATACCCCCAGACGGGTCCTGACAAAAATGTGTTGTGAAAACTGGGTTATTCGGTGGCACAGGGGCACCCCGACTCTGCCGAGGTACAGTCCCGCGCCAGAGTTCTTTTCGGCACCCTAAAAGAATCCTTAAATTTCGGCTCGAAGAAAAAGCAGCAACTCTTTT
>JAUYES010000764.1 GCA_030691225.1 Holophaga sp.
GGTTTCCACCAAGGTGCCATCGGGCTGGAAGAGGCGGGCCCTCGCAGGGGTCAGGCGGTCTCGACCATGAAGGTTGCCGGGAAGCCCGCGCAAAACGCGGTGCCACGTGGCGGGATCGGCGGCTTCTGGAAGTGCGATGACGAAACCACGGTCCAGCGGGCGATACTGAAGGATAGGGCGGATCATTCCGTTACGTTTCCCGGGAGAAATGAATATGCGAATCGGCTTTGGAAGCGATCATGCAGGTTATGTTTTGAAGGATCGGTTAAAGGCCTGGGCACTGTCTCAGCATCACGAGGTAATAGATTTTGGAACCGAGGGACCGGCCTCTGTGGACTATCCCGATATCGCGCACCGGGCGGTTGAAGGCAGGGACAAATGGGACAAGTTAGTGCTGGTGTGCGGCTCTGGCATTGGAATCAGCATCGCGGCAAATCGCCATGCCGACATCCGCTGCGCCCTGGTGACTTCCCCGGAGCACGCCGATCTGGCTCGTCAGCACAATGACGCAAATGCCATCGCTTTCGGCCAGCGGCTTACGGATCCGCTGCAGGCTGAATACTACCTTAAAATCTTCCTGAGTACGCCATTTGAAGGTGGACGACACCAGGGGCGGGTTGAAAAGATCGAACTAGCCTAACGTTTTGGAGATACTGCCTCCAAAACGTTAGCGGTTTTTTCTGGGCCTTCAGCTTGCCTGGGGTGGGCGGTACACTCGTGATATCTAGTTATCGTAAATAAAATCACCTGAAAGGTTTCCATGCGTCAACCCCATGAACTGCGCTCTTTAGCCTTTGAAACCGGGGTCCAACTGCATGCGGATGGATCTTGTCTCGTGCGCATGGGAAATACTCACGTTTTGTGCTCGGCCAGCCTGGAAGAAAAGGTTCCGGGTTGGATGAAGGGGAAGGGCAAAGGGTGGATCACGGCGGAGTACGGCATGCTGCCCCGCAGCACCAATACCCGCACGGACCGTGAGGCGGCCAAGGGCAAGCAGCAGGGGCGTACGGTTGAAATCCAGCGGCTCATCGGGCGCTCACTGCGGCAGGCTGTGGACTTGGAGGCTCTCGGGGAGCGCCAGCTCACCCTGGATTGCGATGTGGTCAATGCCGATGGTGGCACTCGCTGCGCGGCCATTACTGGCGCGTGGGTCGCGTTGGCCATTGCACTCCGCAAGGCGGGGCTGGAAGTGGCCTTGGTGCGTCAAGTGGCTGCGATTAGCGCTGGAATCCTGGAGATGGACGAATGGGCAGGACGCCAGGGCCTCATTCTCGACCTGGAATATGAAGAGGATCACCGTGCTCAGGTGGATACCAACCTCGTGGCTGCCCGGCCAACCGCCGGTGGTTCTTTGGAGATTGTGGAATTCCAGAGCACCGGTGAAGGGCGCAGCTTCAAGCGGGAAGAGGGCGTAGCCCTCATGGATCTTGGGCTTCTGGGATGCGAAGAGCTTATGGCAGCCCAAAGGCGAGTCATCGGGTGAAGCCGCGGGCGGCTGTTTTCGGGCTAGCGCTGGGAGTTTTACTCTCGGCCCAAGAGGCTACTACCTCGGCCGGGAAGCTTGCCGTCACAATAATTCCGCCCGATTACATTTTTCATTTCGCGCCTCGTGCGGAAATCCCCGGCCGCCCCACGGTGGGTCTGGTTCTGAGCGGGGGCGGTGCCCGCGGGGTGGCCCAGTTGGGCGTATTACAGTGCCTCGACGAGGGTGGCTATCCGGTGGATTCCATCGTCGGAACCAGCTCGGGCGCACTCATGGGCACGCTGTATGCCTGCGGTTATTCCGGTAAGGAGATCGAGGCTATGTTCACTCGCGTGGACTTCAGCCGAGCCTTCCTAGACCCGTTCCAGCGCTGGCCGGGGCGCACGTTGGAAGAACAAGAAGCCGAAAATGGAACCTTGCTTGGGCTTCAGATCGAGCGTGGTCTTCCGAGTATTGCCTTGGGATTGAAGTCGGGGCGCGAAGTGCGGCGCACGCTGGAAGGCCTGTTGGCGCGCGGTGATTACTTCACCGGCGGGGATTTTAATCGGCTAAGACTCAAGTTGCGGGTGTTGGCCACCAATCTAGAAACAGGCCGAGGGCGACTCTTTGCCCAGGGCGACATGGTGGAAGTGCTGCGGGCCGCCATGGCGGTGCCGGGTGCCTTCAAGCCTGCGCTCATCGATGGGCAACAGTACGTGGATGGGGCCTTGGTGGAGAACATCCCGGTCTTTCAGGCACGGGAGGCCTTCCATCCTCAAATGGTGCTGGCGGTCGATGTCAGTAATCGGCTCGAGAAGCGTTACGCCACCAATTTCCTTAGCGTAGCGGCGCGCAGCCTGGATCTGGTGGTAGAGCAGAAACAGCGCGAGAGTATCGCCGCAGCCAATATCGTGTTGAGGCCAGAGATGAAGGAGGTTGGCTTCACGGACTATGGAACCCAGCTTCCCGAGCTTGTGCGGGCCGGAGCTGAGGCCTTCAAGGCCAAGGAAGCCGAGTTTCGGCGGCAGCTTCTGGACATGTTTGCACCCCTGAATGAAGACCTGCACGTGACTCGATTCGAAATTCGGAATCCCGTGCCGGTGGATTCACGCCTGACGGAATTGATCCGAGTTCTACTGCCCGAAGGTCAATCCATCCACCGCCGGACCGTGCTGGTGCTGATGCAACAGGCCATTGCCCATGGGTGGTTGAAGGATTTGAAAGCCGAGGTGGTTTCGGGGCATGGCGATTCACCCTTCTTGCGGCTGGAATTTGTACCTTACGAAAAGGTCACTTCCGTTGAGGTCGAGGCTCCACCGAGCCTGCGGGATGGGATGTTGAGGCAACTTCAGGCGGAATTCCCGGTGGGCGAACGTTTCAATCCAGAACGCTTCGGCGTCTACCTTGGTAGCTGGGTTCACCATTCGATTTTGGAAGGCATGCCGCTGGTTGATGTGCGGGGATCGTGTTTTGCCGGAGGGTGTCTCCGGGTCGTGATGAAGGAGCCTCTCGTCTACTCCTTAAATATCCAAGGCGGAAGTCTCGCCGAAAATAGCTACCTTCGCGGCCTGATGGCGCCGATGCTGGGCGGACCCGTGCGCAGTGCCAAGTTGCGCCAACGTCTGGATTTGGCGGAAGAGCGTTTGCGGCTTGGAGAGTTGCGGTATCAGCTTCGCCCCATTACGGATGGGGAAGGCGCTGAACTGGTTTTGATACCGGTTCATGATCGGCCCCACAGTCTTGATGTTGGTTTAGGATTTGAAACAACTCTCGGAGGCCAGCTGGGGCTGCGGTACCGAACTCTGAACCCAGGTATTTCGGGTTGGGAGTTCGCGCTGGAAGCCGCTCGAAACCGGCTTCAGCAGGGAACCTCAGTACACCTGGTGGGACCTTTCCAGAGCTTCCCAGGGGCTGGGCTGGAGGCGAAGACTGCCTATTTTGAACACCGGTTGGATGTTCCCTTATTGTTCCGGGCCCCGGAAGCGCCGGGCGAAAGCCAAGACCTGCGCATTCGCACCACTGACACCGACTTCGGCGCCTTTGCGCGTTTTGGCCATCTAGGTCAAGGTCGGGTGGGACTCTCGGCTTCCTACCGCTGGGCGCAATTCGGCCTGCGGGAGCTATGGCAGCGGCGCACTGAGCGCAGCGCCGAATTGGCCATGGAATGGGACAACTTCGATCGCCACACCTTCCCTCGGGAGGGCTTACTTTTGCGTGGCTTCTATCGCTATGGGGAAATTCTTCCAGGTCTTGCCCCCCAAGGCGATTTTCGAATAGCCTACCTGCGGGCTCGGGGCCTAGCCGCGTTGGCACCTCGTCCTTCGGACAATCAACTCGGCGTGGATTTAGATGTGGAATGGGGGTACAGCCAGAATTTGCCCTTGGATCGCTGGTGGACTCTGGGCGGGACATCCTTTTTGGTGGGAACGAAATCCCTGGGTTTTCTTGCACCAAATTTTCTAGTGGGGCGGCTGGGGTTGCCCTTTCGCATGAGCGGTCCCTACGGTCTTTCCTTCCTTGCGGCACCTCGCTTCGATTACGCCGTGATCGGGGCCGATGCTGGGAATCTGTTTCGGAGCTTTCGCGTTCAAGGCTTTGGCTTGGTGTTGCGGACCATGGCGGCCAAGTTCTACGTTGAGCTTTCCTATGGATTCCTGAAAACCCAAGATCCGACTTTGGGCTGGGGTCCGGCGAAGGGAAGCTTCAACGCCCTGATAGGGACCCAACCCTTCGATTTATGGAAACGCCGCTAACGGAGCCAAGTGGTGTTTTTTTCCACCCATGAGGCAGGCTGCCACATCGACACCTCGAAGTTGGTTCAAATTTCCTGAATTTTTGGGACTCAACCGATGGCACAACTCCTGCGTAGGACTGGGATCGCTCGCTTCCGAGCCACCCCTTCCAGGAGCCCTCATGCCCCTTGCTAGATCTTTGCCCTTTTTGTCCTTGGGTCTAATCTGCGCGACCCTTTCGGCCCAGGATCCCGCCCCCAAAACCACCGAAAAGGCTCCTGAAGTTAAAGTTGAAACGACCAAGAACGAAGATTCTTGCGATCGATGCGAGAGCCGATTCTCTTATCGCAAATCCCATCGTCATTTCCATTTTGGTCGCCGGTCCACCTTTGGGGCCTATGTTCAGGGCATTCTTCCCTTGCGCGATCTCAAGGACAATCTGGATCGGCGCACCGGCTATGGTCTTGGCCTGCAGTGGACTTCGGATCATGGCGATTGGCATGGGAGCC
>JAUYES010000767.1 GCA_030691225.1 Holophaga sp.
CGAAAGCACCCTTTCTCACCAGCGATTTCATTCTCCGCACCCTGGGCGGCATCGCAGTGGCCTGCTTAGCATCCGGGTTCGTGATGTACTGGGCCATCAAGCTATTCCCGGTCTTGCCACCCATGTCCAATATGCAGGATCAGCCCCGACTCAGTAGCCAACAGGCCAGCACCTTCTTCAAGGATGGTCACGGCATGCGAATGCCGGTGACTGGAAGTGTGGCGCGGGGCTATCTGCCCAGCGCTACGGGCACCCAGGAAGAGGCCGCTTCGCTGCCCAACCCCTTGCCCCGAACACCAGAAATCTTCCGCATGGGAAAAGCCGCCTTCAATGATCGCTGCACCGTCTGCCACGGGGCCGTCGGCCTTGGGGTGGGCAGCCTCACCGCCGCCTACGGCGCCAAACCCGCCAATCTTCAAGCTCAGCAATTCCGTGATTACCCCGATGGCAAGATCTACTGGGCCATCGTGAACGGCAAGAACGCCATGCCAGGACACGCCGCCGAACTGGACGAAAAGCAGCGTTGGGCAGTGGTCCACTACGTGCGCGCCCTTCAGCGAGCGCAGAACGCTAAGGATGAGGACCTCCGATGAGTCGAAAACAATCAATGCCTTCGCCGAGTCATGGCCTGGATAGCTGTGGCACAGATGCGACATTCTCATCGGTGTTCATCCAAAGCGAACAGCGTGAGAGCCGAGTTGCTATTCCCTGTGTGCCATGGGCTCCATGCTTGCTCGGAAATCGTCTGCACCTGATTCGAGGCAACCATGGCGAATGAATCCTCGAAATTCCCGACTCTGCTGACTGCCTCCACGGTCGTCGGCGCCATTGGTGTCGGTGCGTCGTGGCTCTATGCCACCCCCGAGCGTTTTTGGGCGAACTGGATCGTGTGGTTCCTGTTCCTGTTCACGCTTGCCCTAGGCTGCCTCTTCATTGTGGCCATTGAACACATGGTCGCAGCTCGCTGGAGTGTGCCGATCCGCCGTCTTCCAGAACGCATTTCCACCCTTCTCCTGCCCGTGATTCCCATCGGACTCATCGCGCTGGGCGCCGTGCCCGTTCT
>JAUYES010000769.1 GCA_030691225.1 Holophaga sp.
TGAACGCGAAGGCATGAGCCCCGGCGCCAAATTCAAGGATGCCGATTTGTTGGGCTTCCCCCTCCGCGCGACCGTGGGCGCCAAGGGTCTGAAGGACGGCATCGTGGAACTCCGCGACCGTCGCACCAAAGAAGTTCGAAAGTTCAGCCCTGACCAGATGGTGGCGGAAGTTATCGCAGCCCGAGATCGCATGATGCTGGAACTACAAGAAGCAGGCGGGAGGTAAACCATGGCCGAAGGTCCGGTCTACCTGACCACCTTCATCGAAGGCGTTCTCGTTCATGGGAGCGCCACTCCCTTCGTGCTTCTGGTGCCCTGCCAGCATTCCCCGCACCGGGGACTGCTCATGCCACCCCAGGCGCCCTGGTCCCCGGGGTACTTACCCCCGGCGTTGCTCCAAACCCAGATCACTGGGGGCTGGAAGATCCCCTTTCGCTTCGTGGATTCCAGCAAGCTCCCCGTGGTCTTCGATGAGCGCACTAGCCGACTGCCCACCCCGTGGCTGCTGCGGCTGGAAGGTCTTGAAGGTCAGCAGAGGCTCTATATTTCCCACCTGCTGCGCACCAAGGCCGCCGATGACAAATTGCCAGACCCCCCCGAAGGCGGCCAGTGGGTAAGCGAAAAAGCGCTTGGCACCATGGATCTGCAGCCCGCGATTCGACGGCTTTGCCAAGCAGCGGTCATGGCGATCAAAGAAGGCTGATTACGGAACAACGGCTCAGCGCCCCACCGGCCCGCGATTCCGTAATTCCACCAGCACCCTCGGCAGCAGGTTCGTGAGGGCCTGCATTTCTCCATCCGTGGTGTATCGACTGAGGCTGAAGCGGATGGTGCTGAGCGCCAATGCGGGTTCCACGCCCATGGCGCGGAGCACATGGCTGGCCTCTTTCTGGCCGGTCGTGCACGCACTTCCGGTGGAAACGCAAATTCCCTGCTGGCTCAGGCGCAGCAACAACGCCTCACCCTCAAGACCTGGGAAGGCGACGAAGCAGGTGTTGGGAAGTCTCGGTGAGGTCTTCCCATGAATCACGGCATCGGCAGCAAGCGAGGCCTCTAGCGTGTCCCTTCGTGCACCCACCTCATCCACGCGGGCAAGCGCCAGCGCCGCCAGTTCCGCGGCCTTCCCGAGTCCCACGATGGCGGGCAGGTTTTCGGTTCCACCCCGCCGACCCCGCTCCTGATGACCACCCACCATAAAGGGTTTCAGACGAACGCCACGCCGAATGAACAACGCACCCACGCCTTTCGGCCCATGAAATTTATGGCCGCTGAGATTCAGCAAATCCACCGGCAACTGACCAAGGTTTAGAGGAATTTTCCCTGCGGCCTGGGTGGCATCCACGTGGAATAGGGCGCCTTTGGCCTTCACCAAGGGCGCGATTTCATC
This sequence comes from Holophaga sp., assembly GCA_030691225.1. Lineage (GTDB taxonomy): Bacteria > Acidobacteriota > Holophagae > Holophagales > Holophagaceae > JAYREN01. Next base: position 1,388 of record JAUYES010000769.1, read on the forward strand.
CAGCGGAAATAGGACGCCCGTTTCATTATTGGCGGCCATGACTGAAACCATGGCCGTGTCGGGACGCAGGGCCGCTTCGAGTTGCCGTAGATCCAGGCGCCCTGCCCCATCCACTGGCAGCACCGTAACCTCGGCCCCTTGCCGCTTCAGCCATTCCACCAAGGCCAGCACCGCACTGTGTTCAACTGCGGTGGTAATGAAATGGCGCTTGGTGGGAAAGGACTCGAAGACGCCGCGAAAAGCGTGATTGAGCCCTTCTGTACCACCGCCGTTGAAGACCAATTCAGCGGGCTGGCAATTCAAAAGGGAAGCCACTTGATCCCGAGCCTGAACCACTGCGCCTTCGGAGCGGTGTCCCAAAACATGGCTAGAACTGGGGTTGCCATAGTGCTGCCGAAAAAATGGCAGCATGGCGTCGATGACTTCGGAGGCCACTTGTGTGGTGGCGTTGTTATCTA
>JAUYES010000772.1 GCA_030691225.1 Holophaga sp.
TGCTCACCCCGGCGCAGCACCTCAGTACCGTTGGGAGAAGTCACGCGCAGACTGGGGAGGTTCAAATCCACATCGATTCCTAGGTTCTGGGTTCCGTTGATAGGGCCCAGGGAACCCTCATAGACAAACTCTGTGGGGGGATTGGTGCCGTGGTACATCACTGAAAGAGCATTCACAGATCCGAGGCCGGTTGCCTCCAGGAAGACCGTTCCCTTTCTGCTTGGGAGCTTGCTGATAAACATCGTTGCGTCCATCCCAAATTCCAGAGTTGGACTCTGACCGGCACCGCGCATGGGTAAGGCACCTCCATCCAGGTTGAACCCCCATTTGTTGGTCCGCTTCTCTGCGGGTGCTGCAGCGCCCACGGCCGCAGCGTAGCCGACGCTTGCCACGATCGTATTGCGCAGGCTACTTGTGAACGTGGATTTAACGAGCAGCTCCGGAGAATGGGGCGCCACCTCGATGCCGAGCACCTGATTCGAGTGGGGATTGAACCCGTCGCACATCACCCATACGAATCCGTTGTTCTTGAAACCCGTGCCATGACTGTTCGCGACCAGGAAGGCTCCGGTCTTGCCGTTTACGGTTATCTCATCGGAGTAACCCACTAGCGTCATGGCGTGATCCGGTGGATCGGGCTGGATGACCGTAGCCACCTGCTGCCCCATAAAGGGACCATCCGGAATGGAAACCGTCTGCTTGATGGTGTTGAAGGAACACGCAAAGGTTACAAGACCGCCCTGGGTGCCAGTGCCTTTGCCTTTGTCGAAGAGCCAGTTCTTGAGGCTCTGGATGTCCCTTGGGTTGAACTTTACTACCCGCGTGACTTTAGCATCCAGTGCATTGAAGTAGCGCTGGTACCCGCTGGTCCAGGCCGATTCACTCCCTCCGCTGTCGCTGCCATTGAAGTCAGCCACGCTAGCGGCTCCCATATCCTGGGTCACCGAATAGCCCCAATCAGGCCAGGACCCAATGTTCCGATCGCCGCCATTCATGAAATTCCAGGTGAAACCATAGGCGCAAATGTTCGCCGGGCTGCTCGCGGCCCTTCCCAATGCGAGATTGCGCTCGTAGGTGAAGTGGTAGCCAATACCGCTCGCTTGCCCACAGCTGCCTCCGTTCTGGGTGAAGATAGGGCGGAAGGCTTGATGATTCGAATTGATGACCGTGGCGGGCAGTGCCTGGGGCGCCGCAAGAGCCTGCCGCTGCTCAGGGGATAGGGTGAAGATCGGCAACCTTTCCAGAGCTGCCAACTGCTCAGACGTCAGTGGGGGGAGGGCGCCGATGATCCAGGGTTCTCCCTGGGGATCTGGGTTGGCGTTGTATAGCCCTTTCCAGGTGCCGTCCGGCTCGTAGATCTTTGTTCCAAGCACCTTGTTCTGGGCACTGTAGACATAGTCGTCCGGCCGATCAATAGTGGCATGGAGCTGGGGTAGCAGGGCCAGAGCGAGAATCAGGGCTGGTGTCTTCATGGTCATCCCCATTGTTTAGGGTTTCGCTTTTAGTCGAGATACAGTCCAGTTAGGGTTCGATGATCCTGAAAGGACCATCGCTATCATCCAGGACCTCCCCAGGCTTGTTGACTCTGATGATCAGGCGTCGGGTGACAGAGCCACCAGCATTGGTCGCAGTGAGCGCATAGGTAGTGGTCGCGGAGGGGCTCAAGGTGCGACTGGTGCCGGTAACGGTACCCACGCCGGGCTCGATGGTTAGGGTTGTGGCATTGTTAACGGTCCAGTTGAGGGTGGTCGCTTGGCCCTGAGTGACGGTTCTGCGCGTGGCGGTGAAGGTGCCAAGGGTAGGGGCGTGGATAGGTGTCGTTACCCTTTTTTCGGCACTGGTTTGGCTGACATTGCCTGCTGAATCCTCCGCGGTAACTGTGTAGGTGTAGGCTGTGCTTGCCGTTAATCCCGTGTCTCCGAAGAAAGGGCTGCCTGAATTTCCAACCACGGCACCGTTGCGGTAGACGTAGTAGCGCTGGACGTAATTCGAATCCGTGGAGGCCGTCCAAGTCAGAACCAGACCCGTGGCCTGGACCTCAATGGCGGCAAGGTTGGTGGGTGCGGTGGGTGGGGTTGTATCATCGGTGGAAGCTGTCACCTGGCTTCTGGCGGCGCTCTGGGGGCTGATATTCCCGGCCGCGTCATAGGCTGCCACGGTAAAGCTGTACCGCGTGCTTGCCATCAGGCCTGTGTCCTTGAAGCTGTTCGTTGCGGATGTGCCCACCTGAGTTCCGTTCCGGAAAATTCGGTATCCCATCACGCCCACATTGTCTGTGGAGGTCACCCAGCTCAGCTTCAAGTGGGTGGCATTGATGTGGTAAGCCGCAAGGCCCGAGGGCACACTCGGGGCCTGGGTATCCGCGCCTACCGCCGCCGTGGTGACAGACCGTGCGGTGCTCTGGGCACTGACATTTCCGGCCGCATCCAGGGCCGCGACCGCATAGCTGTAGGCGGTGCTGGGCGTCAGTCCCGTTTGGGCGAAGGAGTTTGTGTTGGGGGTGCCGACCTGGGTGCCGTTGCGAAACACGCGGTAGCCCGTAACGCCAAGGTTGTCGGTGGCGGCGGTCCAGGTGAGGGTCAGGCTCGTAGCGGTAACGTTGCTGGTGGCCAGGTTGGTGGGCGCAGATGGAGGCTGAGTGTCAGCAGGAGGCGCTGCCGTGGTTACGGAATGGGCGGCGCTCTGGGGGCTGACATTTCCGGCGGCATCCAGGGCCGCGACCGTGTAGCTGTATGCGGTGCTGGGAGTCAGTCCCGTTTGGGCGAAGGATGTCGTAGTGGGGGTGCCGACCTGGGTGCCGTTGCGAAACACGCGGTAGCCCGTAACGCCAAGGTTGTCGGTGGCGGCGGTCCAGGTAAGGGTAAGGCCCGTGGCGGTGACGTTGCTGGTGGCCAAGTTGATGGGCACAGATGGAGGCTGAGTGTCGGCAGTGGCAGTAACAGTTACTGTCGCTTGGTGGGTGGAACTGCCAGTGGCGTTGGTGGCCGTAAGGACATAGGTGGTGGTCGCGGCAGGCGTCACTGTTCGACTGGTGCCTGAGACGGTTCCGATTCCTTCATTGATGCTAAGGCTGATCGCGCCCGAGACAGCCCAGGTTAGTGTGGTGGAGGCCCCAGATTGAAGCGTGGTCGGAGTGGCTGTGAAGCTGCTGATCACAGGGACCGTTTGCACGGGAGGTGTAGGTGGGGAGGCCTGCTTTTCGGCGCCGCCTCCGCAGCCCAGGCTGCCTAGAAGCGTCAGTGTCAAGCCCAGACCCTGGGCGGCGCGCTGAAGGGATATCCGCGTGCGGGGCATCGTCATCGGAGGCCTTTTGGCAAGGGGTTTACGGATAGGGCTACTGCATCGTTAGTTGATGTTGGATATTGTAAACATGAAATTAGAGGCCAGTGAAATGAAAAATAATTGAGTCAACAAACCAACGCCTGCTCGCGGAGGCTGGTGGACCCTATTGGCAATAGTTTGTCGTCCCTGAATTACAAAAAAATCCAGCGCGGCTATCAAGGAGTCATTCTAGTCAAGTAATGGCAGCAATTGATTCTTAAGGAGCCACAAAACCATGGGGCCAGGGTTCCGCTTTGCTGTTCTCTTTTGCGTGATCGGCCTCTGCCTTCTTGGACAAACCGTCCCTGCGGTGCCCATTGAGGTATCTCCTGGTAGCCGGGTCGTGATTCCTGTGCAGGCTCTCCATTCCGATGGAAAACCGCGCACTCTGCGGATGCTCCTGGATACGGGCGCTACCACTTGTGTTCTCGACCGGCGCGCCGCCGAGGGTTTGGTGGTGGGGCCGAGCAAACCACTCGAAGTTACGGGTTTTGCCCCGGGCTCTCGCATGGCCTTTCAGTTCACCTTTCGGGCTCTCAGTCTGGGCAACCGCACCCAGGGCAATGTGCCTGTGTTGGTGCTGGATATGGCGAGGAGCAACCGCTGGTCCGATGAGCCGGTGGATGGCTTTTTGGGGATGTCGTTTCTGGAGGGTACTGCTTTCACCCTGGACCCACAGGCCAAGACCTTTCGATGGGGCATCGCTGCCCCGGAGGTGCACTGGTTTCCTCTGCTCCAGCATTTTCGGGATGTCAGGCCCTACGTTCGCATGGATGCGGGAGAAGGACTTGAGGAGGCACTGTTGGACACGGGAGCTGGGGGCACCCTCTATGGCGTGAAAATTCCCCTTGGCACCGATTGTGAGCTCGCCGGGGGCCTAACGGGAGCGCGGCCCATCGGTATCGGGCGACGCCGGATCGAGGTGTTTGGTGAGGCATTCGAGGGCACCCGGGTTTGCTCTGGAGGCCGACAGCTCATCCTGGGTGCGGTCTTCCTGTGCGCGGGGACTACCGTCTTCGATTTTGAAAAACGCCGTTTGGGCTTGTCAAAAGATTCGGTAGGAAGGCTCCAGCGTGCTCCGGCCAATTCCGGTGAGGTGTTCTTTCCCATTGCCTGGAACCGCAAAGGTCCGGTTCCCTTTCTAGAGGTTGCGGAACTGGCGGCCTGCAGTCGCTGGCACCAAGCTGGTTTTCGCGAAGGGGATCGCGTTCTGGAAGTTGAAGGTGGAACAGACTCCTCTTTGACGTTGAACCGATTGAACGCGCAGATAATGAATGGTTATCCTTTGACTTGGATCCTCCAACGGGGCAAGCAGCGCTTTTCGCTTATCAGCCCTACCGAAAAGGAAATTCAATGGTTTCAAAGGCCATGAATTTTGCTGGTCATCATGCCAAATGTGGAGATTTGATATGCAATCCTGCACCACCCTCCTCTTCTCTCTCATTGC
>JAUYES010000773.1 GCA_030691225.1 Holophaga sp.
TGAACCTTAGGAAAGGCGCAGCCTTTCCTAAGTCTTGAACCTTCCCATCAGTGTCGCCAAACCATCGGCCGTGCGAGCCAATTGATCCGATGTTTGGGCGTTGTTCTCCACGGTGGCCGAAAGCTCTACGCTGGCGCTGGCGTTTTCCACGGCCTTTTGGGCGCTGAGTTCTACTTGTTGAGCCACCTCGGCGCTGGCGTGGGCCTGTTCTTCCGTGGAGGAACTGATTTCCAGGGCCATGGAGGTGACTTGGCCGATGTGTTCGCGGATCTCGCTGAGTGCCCTCACCGCGTCCTGCACGGTGGATTTGCCCTGGGCCACAGCTTCGTTGCTGCCTTCGATCAGGGTGGCGATTTCCCGGGCGGACTGAGCGCTGCGTTCGGCGAGTTTGCGCACTTCTTCGGCAACCACGGCAAAGCCCTTGCCCATGACACCCGCCTTGGCGGCTTCGATGGCGGCATTTAGGGACAGCAGGTTGGTTTGCCGGGCGATGTCCTGGATGACTCGCACGGCCTGCACGACCTTGGCTGTGGATTGTTCTACCTCGGCCATGGCCGCAATGGCGGCTTCACCGGAGCGATCACCCACCTCGGTTGCACGAACGGCGGCTTCGGCTTGGCGCTGGCTGACCTTAACATTGTTGGAAACCTCTTCGATGGAGGCGGTCAGTTCGGTGGTAGCCGAGGCCATGCGTTCCACGGAATTCCGCTGCTCCTCGGCATTGCGAGCCAATTCCTGGCTGGTGGAGGAGATTTCGTGGGTGGCCGAAGCAAAGGTGGCGGCATTATCCGTTAGCCGCATCGAATCGAAGCGAATGCGGTTGATCATGCCCTTCAGGCGGGATTGCATAAATCGGAGGGTGGCCAGAAGGCTGGTGCTGTCCCCAAGCGCCGTTTCAATCTCCAGCCGCATATCGCCTTCGGCAATGCCTTTCGCGATTTTGATGGCGTAGGAGGGGTCACCGCCAATTTGGAAAACCATGGCGCGTACTGCGAGCCAAGCCAACAACACGCCTAAGCCGAAGCCGACCAAGGCACCTGTACCCAGGGTTGTGTGGACGGCACCCGCAGGCGTGGCGGTCCAAAGGAAAGCGAGAAGCCCAAGGAAAAAGGCAATGAGTAAGCCAAAACTCAACCAAAGCCTGGTGGTGAGTTGGAGATTGGCCATGGGAATCCATGGCGAATGGCTCTGGATATCCTTGAGCGATTTCCCTTCCTTGATTTGTGCATAGAGCCATTCGGCATCGCGGATTTGGGTGCGGCTGGGTTTGCTGCGGATGGATACATAGCCGACGATGTGCCCCTGTTCCTCTACCGGCGTTACGTTGGCATCCACCCAATAGAAACCACCATCCTTGCTCCGATTTTTTACATAACCGTGCCAGGGTTTCCCGCCCTTTACGGTGGTCCACAGATCGGCAAAGGCAGCAGTCGGCATGTCCGGATGGCGGACAATGTTATGGGGTTGCCCAATCAGCTCATCACGGGTGAACCCGCTTATCCGAACGAATTCATCGTTGGCAAAGGTGATATTGCCTTGGGTATCCGTCATTGAGACCAGGAAGGCTCCCTCCTGGAGTTGCTTCTCGACCTTGGTAACCGGCTGGTTATTGCGCATGGGACGCCCCTTTTACCTGGGCTCAAGGAACCCTGGCACAAGAGTCATCGTCCCTGCTCGGGTCCCGGATTAATTTGGGCTGAGGGGCGCCTTACCGGTTGAAGACCAAATTATTAAGCAATCAAAGGGTGCGGATGAGTTCGCGCAAGCCGCCCCAGACAATTTGCACCCCGATGGCGAGCAGGATGAAGGCCGAAACTTGGCTGATGGTGGCGGCACCGGTATTGCCCAGGCGGCGGATCACGTTGGCAGAGTACCGATAGAAGATGAAGATCGTGGCGGCGGCCAAGGCAATTCCACAGGTGACGGCAAGGAAGTTCAGAAGCGTTTGGGGATGCCAGATTGGGCCGCGGGGCACCAGGCTAAGGGTCACGGCCATGGCGCCTGGTCCTGCGGTTACGGGAAGGGTGAGGGGGAAAAAGGCCTTATCCAGCATATAGGTTTGAAGCTCGGCCTTTTCGGACTCACTCATCTTTGGGTCTTTATTAAGCATGTGCCAGGCGCTATGGAACAGCAAAAGCCCGCCCGCGATGGCGATAACTGGAATCGAAATACCCAACAGCTTTAGGAGCCATCCCCCCACGAGCAGCAGGGATGTGAGGAAGAGAAAGGTGTAGAAACCAATCAGGGCAGCCAGATGATTGCGCTGGGAATCTTTAATGCCCGCGGTGAGCTGGATGAACACGGGTGCCATCGCCGGGGGGTTGAGAATGGGGAATAGCGCCAGAAAGGCAAACATCATGGTGCTTAAAAAGCCGAGCATGGACGACTCCGATGGCCGAGGCGGACCCTCGTCCTTCCATTTTAAGCAATTGCTCAGGAACGGCTCAGTGGGCTTGACGATATGTCAAGGCCAGGTGTTTATTTGCCGCGATTGCTCGTGCGGGTGCGACCGGTGGCTTGCTTGATGGGCGCCTGTTTAGGTTTGTGGGCCACGGGGGCGGGATGCCGCTCGCCCTGGCCTGGCTTGGCGGTCTGGGCGGTCTTGGGATCGGCGGTGGATTGTGCGGTCAAAATGCCCAGCAAATTGGCAGTAATCGTAGGATCGGGCTTGGACATAAGGAAACCTCGCAAAAGAGTACCAATGGAATCTGGAACCATCCCCAGTGTAGTCCATTCAAGAACGGGTGCCTCCCTTGGCGGGTTTTGCCCCAGCGTGGATGGCCACGATACCTCCACTAAGGTTGGTCCATTGCACGTTGGCGAACCCGGCCAGTTTCAATTCCTTGGCCAAGTGGATCTGATCGGGGAATTCTCGAATACTTTCCGGCAAGTAGGTGTAGGCCGAGGGGTTTCCGCTGATCCATCCACCGATGCGCGGCAACATCTTAAGGCTGTAGAAATTGTAGAAGGCCCGCAGCCACGACCATTTGGGTCGGCTGAATTCTAAAATGGTTAGGCAGGCACCAGGCTTCAGCACTCGAAGGAACTCTGCATAGGCCAAGGACCGTTGCTCGACATTCCGAATGCCGTAGCAAATCGTGATTCCATCGAAATGATTATCAAGAAAGGGCAAGCGCTGAGCATCGGCGCCAACACTCGCCCAGATCAGATTATCCAGGCCTTTGGAGCGGAATTTCGAAGGCCCCAGGGCCAGCATGGCGTGCGTGAAATCGGTGCTGATCACCTTTGCACCACGTTTTGCAAGGGCCAGCGACGAATCACCGGTGCCCGCGGCCACATCCAGCATCAATCGGCCGGGGCAGGCCCCTGATAGGGCGGCCATGCGATGCCACCAATAGAAATCAAGCCCAAGGCTCAACAGGTGGTTCAACAAGTCATAGCGATGGGCGATTCCGCTGAACATGGATTGAACTCGGTGGCCTTCGGGCATTGCATGTCTCCATTGGGTTTAATCATGATCCCTGAACCCATAGAAAAGCGACGGGCGAAGATGTGGCCCGGCTCAGATACAATGGCTCTTTGCTTGAATCTGTTTTGGATGCTTGTTGGAGGTTTCATGGATACAACGAACGAGACGATCTTTGGGGGCAGCTTTCTGCTCGTTCCCATCGGTAGTCAGCCCCAATTCACACCCGAAGAACTGAGTGAGGATGCCCAAGCCATTGGCCAAGCGGCCCGTGAATTTGTGGAAGGCGAGATCATTCCGCGTGATGGCGATATCGATAAACTGGATCTCGACTTGACCAAGGAACTACTTGGAAAAGCAGGCGAATTGGGTCTTTTGAGCCTCGAAATCCCTGAGGCTTACGACGGCATGGACCTCGATAAGCTTTCGGGTCTTCTGGTGCTCGAAGAGTTGGGCCGTCAGGCGAGTTTTTCCGTAACCTACGGCGCTCACACCGGCATCGGCACCTTGCCCATCGTTTACTTTGGCAATGAAGAGCAGAAAGCGAAGTACTTACCCAAGCTCGGCAGCGGGGAATGGGCGGCCGCCTACGCCCTTACCGAGCCCGGCGCTGGCAGCGACGCCATGAACGCCAAGACTGTGGCCACGTTGGATGGCGATACCTGGGTGCTCAACGGCTCCAAAATGTGGATCACCAATGCCGGTTTCGCCGATGTCTTTGTGGTTTTTGCCAAGGTCGATGGTCGCAAATTCACCGCCTTCATTGTCGAAAAAGACGATCCCGGTTTCAGCACGGCGGCCGAGGAGCACAAACTCGGCATCAAGGGTTCCAGTACCCGGGCACTCAGCTTCGATAATTGCCGCATTCCCAAGGACCGCCTGTTGGGCGAAGTGGGGAAGGGCCATCGCATCGCCTTTGGCATCCTCGCCATCGGTCGCTTCAAATTGGGCGCTGGCTGCAATGGCATCGCCAAGGAAGTGCTGAAATACACGCTGAAATACACTGCGGAACGCATGCAGTTCGGCAAGACCATCAACAATTTTGGTTTGATCCGAAAATACCTGGCCGATATGGGCATCCGCATCTTCGTGGCGGAAAGCATCAACTTCCGCACCATCGGTTACATCAACGAGGGCATGCGCGCCGCCACCTGGGATCAGCCGGATGCCGCCAAGAAGAAGATGGAAATCATGGACGAGTTCCAGTTGGAAGCCTCGATCATGAAGGTTTGGGATAGTGAAGCCTTGGGCTTCATCGCCGATGATTCCGTGCAGTGCTTTGGTGGCTATGGCTTCAGCGCCGAATACCCGCCCGAAAAGATCTACCGCGATAACCGGATCAACCGACTGTTCGAAGGCACCAACGAAATCAACCGCCTGATCATCGCCGGGCAGATCTTCAAGAAGGTCAGCAATGGCACCTTGCCCTTGCGCAAAGACATCGCCGATCTGCCCACCCTTGGCATGGGTCCCTTGGCAAAGGCCGAACGGGCCGTGGAACTGGCCAAGCGTCAGGCTCATTACGCCATCGCCGCATGTTTG
>JAUYES010000787.1 GCA_030691225.1 Holophaga sp.
CGCGGTGGCACCAAGGCCGCCCTCGCCGCTCCGTCCACCGACGACTGGCTCGCCGTCGTGCGGCGGTAGGCGTGGCTCTTGGGTTCGCCGCACTTCGATTGAGCCCTGGTTGAAAGTGCTCTCTCGCCCTCCAGCCTTCCCGCGAATCCCCTCCAATCGGTGAAAACGCCTCTTTCCCTCCTGTTGGCGGCCGCCTTACCGGCGGCGGTCAATCTCGGCCTCGCCGCCACGCCGCCGGCGATGCCGTTGGTTTCGCGCGACCTCACCGCGTTGCACGACGCCACGCGCGTCCTGGTGAATCCGCACAAGGGCTGGTATCACCATTTCCCAGACAACCATCCCGACAAGTATCGCATCGCCCGCGACGCCGATTTGCTGGAATTCCCCGGCATGGACCACGTCTACCTCCGGCTGGCGTGGGCGTATCTCGAACCCCTGGAGGGGCGGTTCGATTGGGCGGTGATCGACCGCAGCATCGAGAAGTGGACCGCGCATGGACTGGGGATTGCCTTCCGTATCAGTTGCAAGGAGACCAGCACGGACCGAATCGAGCAGCAGTATGCGACTCCGCGCTGGGTGAAGGAAGCCGGGGCTCAGGGGGGGCACTATCGTGCGGGCCAGGCCGTCGGGCCGGAAGGCCCTTGGGAACCGCGGTTCGACGATCCCGTCTTTCTGGAGAAACTGGAGCGGTTTCTCGCGGCGTTTGCAGCGCGGTATGATCGGCAGCCGTGGGTGCGCTACGTGGATATCGGCAGCATTGGCGATTGGGGCGAGGGCCATACCTGGGCCGGCAGCCGCCAGACGTTGTCCTTCGCCGTGCGGAAATTGCACGTCGATCTTCACCGGAAGCACTTCAAGCGCGTCCCGCTCGTCATCTCCGATGACTTTGTCCACGCGTTGAAAGACTCCGGCGAGCGCGAGATTCTGCACCAACACATTCTGTCCAACGGCATCAGCTATCGCGACGACAGTATCACAGTATCATGGTGAACGGTTATTTCTCGGGCACGAGCGACCGCTTCACCGTGCGCAGCCCGGAGTACTTTGCCGACGCCTATCGGTTCACCCCGACGGTGCTCGAACTGGAGCACTACGGTAATGTGAAAAAACTCGGCAA
>JAUYES010000664.1 GCA_030691225.1 Holophaga sp.
CAATGCCAGCAAACATCTGGCATGTCTGGTTCGCGTGGGGCTTGTCACCCGCAATCCCGAGGGCAACACCGTGTATTTCTCGCCCATCCTGCCTCTGGTTTCGGAGTTATGTGATCTGGTGTGCGGCCATGTTAGCGATAGGGCCAAGGCTTCCTATCGCGCGCTTCGTTAAGGGCATGACCATCCCCAGAAGCCTTCCAGCCTTGTTGCAGCCTTGATTCGAGCCCGCCGATGAATCTTGCCCGTCTCCTAACCTACGTCGCCATGGCTTTTTTGGCACTCTTTGTCCTGCGTCGCATCCTAATGATGGTGCGAGGAGGCATTAGCGTGAACGATCTAGCAGAACTCAAGGCCAAAGGGGCGCAAGTTATCGACGTGCGAACCACTATAGAATTTTCCGGCGGGGCCGCTCCGGGCAGCCGCAATATCCCCCTGGATCAGCTTTCGCAGCGAATGAATGAGTTGGATCGCACTAAGCCCGTCATTTTCTGCTGTGCTTCTGGTGCTCGCAGCGCCAGCGCGCAGCGCTTTCTGCAACAGGCGGGCTTCACCGAGGTATTCAATGCGGGGCCATGGCAACGGGTGGTTTAGGCAATTCGGATTCGGAGTGGCCATAGCTGCCGTTCTGGTGGCTGAAGATCCGGTTGAATTGGGTCCCTTTCCAACTCGGGAAATGTTTCCACTGGCCCAGGCCTCCGCCGTTTACCAGCCCATCGATCCAACGCCACTTGGCGTGGGTCGCTGGCGAGCAACCTTCAATCATGTGCGTGGCAATACCTTCGAATTCTCCGACATCCTCAAATCCCAGGCGCCTCGGGATGTTTCGGGCCGCGTGTTTCTTACTCGTGAGTTTGTGTTGGCTCACGCGGCGGAATACGCCACGATTCCGTTGATCTTTTATTTCGATGAAGAAGTTGTTCGCAGCACTGTGCGGGTGCGTCGAGGCATCACGGAACATACGGATCTTTGGGCGGAAATTCCGTTCCAGACGCATAGCGGCGGCAAGCTGGATGGTGTGATCGAAGGCTTCCATAGCCTTGGTTTCGAGCAGTACGGTCGGGATCGGGTAGGCAAGTATCAGCTGGTGATGGTGGTCATGGCGTACGGCAAATTGCTGTTCTACAACGACGAATCCATTCGGGGCAAAACGCAGGATCCGACGCTTGGTATTACTCACCAATTTGCCAAGGGAGAGGCCTGGAATCTTTCCGCCTATGCCTCGGTAAAACCACCGTTGACCTCGACCTACGCGGTTTACCGTTCAGGCTGGGATCAAACCTATGGTGTTACGGGCCGCTGGCAGCCGCTCGCACGCCATGTCCTCTATTTCGGCGGGGCCTTTGTGCGCCGACCCAAAGGCAATGTGGCCTATACCACCATGACCTTGGGCGGACCGCGCGATGGCCTGGGTGCCCATGCCGCCTGGGAATATCGCCGCAGTGCGCGGTGGCGACCGTTTTTTCAGCTCTACTACCAGACGGGTCTACTGAAGCCACAGATCTATCAGAAGCTGGACCGGCCGAGCCTTCAACATGATCTCGGCCTACATTGGACCGTTCGGCGCAATGCGACCCTCTCGTTTCACTACATGAACAACATCACCCATAACGAGAACACCGCGGACATGTCCCTGGGGCTCAGCCTGGATATGCGTTTCTGACCCTGGAGCCACCATGGCAAATTCTTCCAAACGGATTCTGATCATCGGCGGCGTGGCGGGTGGCGCCAGTGCAGCGGCAAGGGCTCGTCGGCTTTCCGAAACGGCCACCATCATCATGTTTGAACGCGGCCCCTACGTGTCTTTTGCCAATTGCGGCCTGCCGTACCACATCGGCGGCGTGATTGAAGATCGCAAACGTCTTTTAGTGCAGACACCGGAGAGTCTGAACGCTCGTTTCGACTTGGACGTGCGTGTAAACAGCGAGGTCATCGCCATCGATCGTCATGCGAAGACCGTTCAGGTGCGGAATTCAAAAACAGGTCGCGAGTATGAGGAAGCCTACGATGCGCTGGTGTTGAGTCCTGGCGCAGAGCCGATTCGGCCGCCTGTTCTCGGTATTAACGATTCTCGCGTTCACACACTACGGAATATGGGCGATATGGACGGCATTCTGGCGGGCCTAAGCGCGGGATCCCTGGGTCGCGTGCTCGTGGTTGGGGCGGGCTACATCGGTGTGGAACTGGCGGAATCGCTGCGTCATCGTGGCCTTGAGGTGGTGTTGGTGGAGCGGTTGCCCCAGGTCATGGCCGTGGCGGATCCCGAAATGGTGGAACCGTTGCACCAAGAATTGCAGCGCCATGGTGTGGAACTTCGCCTTGGCGCCACGGTGACGGCTTTCGATGGCACGGGTGAAAATCTTGTGGCGATGCTAGGGGATGGCAGTCACATCGCCTGCGATCTGGCTGTCATGTGCGTGGGGGTGCGCCCCGAAACCGCGCTGGCCAAGGCTGCGGGACTGGAACTTGGCACCACCGGCGGTATTCGGGTGGATGATCAAATGCGCACCAGCGATCCTTCGATTTTTGCGGTGGGCGATGCGGTGGAGGTCAAGGAATTCGTCTCCGGTGATCCCGCCTTGATCCCGCTCGCGGGCCCCGCCAATCGCCAAGGCCGCATCGCAGCGGAGGTCATTTTGGGGCGCGAAAGCCGCTATTCCGCCACCCAAGGCACGGCCATCTGCAAGATTTTCGAACTCACCTTCGCGATGACGGGGCTCTCGGAGCGCAGCCTCAAGCAGAAGGGACTTCACTACCAGAGGATCTACGTGCATCCCGCCGATCATGCCACCTACTATCCGGGTGCCCACGCCATTTCCCTCAAGCTGCTCTTCGCGCCTGAGTCCGGGCGAATCCTGGGTGCCCAGGCCGTGGGTCAATCCGGCGTGGATAAGCGCATGGATGTGCTCGCCGTGGCCATGCGCGCGGGATTGACGGTCTTCGATCTGGAGGAGTTGGAACTTTGTTATGCACCACCCTTCGGCAGCGCCAAAGATGCCGTGAATATGGCGGGCTTTGTGGCCAGCAATGTCGTGCGCGGTGATATGGCACTTTGGGAACCCGAAGAATTGGCGACCCTCGGTTCGGATCAACTCTTGGTGGATGTGCGCACCCAGGCCGAATTCAA
>JAUYES010000676.1 GCA_030691225.1 Holophaga sp.
GCTTGAATACCTTGTTCGATCTCACCCGCAGCCTGGGTGAAGTTGAAACCAAAGGCGGCATTGTGCACCTAGCCGCGACATCCCTGATGGCAGAATTCCTCATCACCCGTTTGTTGGTGGTGGGAGCGGATGGCACAGTGATTTTTGCGCGGGGACTGGGCCAACAGCCCCCCACCCTCTCGGCCGATGCCCTGCATGAGATCGTGGGTAACAAGGATCTTGTCCACGCGGTCGAAATGCGTGATCAGAACCACAGCCACGGATTCGCCTACGCGGGAGAGCCCAGCATCGGAAGACTGAGCGATGAGGACGAGCTGTTTTTCCAAACACTCCTAAACATCACCTCGACTCAGCTCACGGCCCAGGAACTGCGGGAATCCCGGATCCAGGCACTCCGCATGGAAAAGGATCTGGATCTCGCCCGCAACATCCAACGACGCATACTGCCCAAGCAATTGCCTGAACCTCCCGGGTGGCAATGTGCGGCGGCCAATCTGCCCTTTGAAGCCGTCGGCGGCGATCTCTACGATCTCTGGATGGCTCACCAGGAGGCCGATCAGAACCCTCGCCTCCATATTGCCGTGGGTGATATTTCCGGCAAGGGACTCCCTGCCTCGCTGATGATGACCCAACTCAGCGCCTTCCTGCGCGCCATGGCGGATCGTCGCGTCAAGGATTGGGGTCGGTTAGCCCATCGCTTGAACGCCCGCATGAACGATATTCGGGATCGCAACCGCTACGCAACGTTGTTTGCCACCAGTTTGAATCCTGAGAATGGCGATATGCGGTACGTCAATGGCGGCCATAATCCGCCGCTTTTGGTGCCGGCTGACGGCGGTCCCGTCGTCCATCTGTCACCCACGGGCCCCATGGTGGGCCTGCTTCCCGGAGCCACCTTCAGCGAAGGCCACGCCACCATGAATCCCGGCGACGTGCTGCTGATCTTCACCGATGGTCTGGTCGAAGCCGAAAACGCCATGGGCCAAGATCTGGG
The DNA here is from genome assembly GCA_030691225.1 of Holophaga sp. Classification (GTDB taxonomy): domain Bacteria; phylum Acidobacteriota; class Holophagae; order Holophagales; family Holophagaceae; genus JAYREN01. The sequence continues at coordinate 995 of JAUYES010000676.1, forward strand.
CGAAGAACCACTCATTCATGCGGTCCGCTCCAATCCACAGGCCACGGCCGATGAGCTGTTCGAGCGGATCCTGGTCGATACCTTCCAGCACATGGAAGGCTCAGGGTTCAAGGATGACGTAACCTTGGTAGTGGTGAAACGCTGCGGCCCACCCTCCACCCAAATTCCTTCTACGGAGTATCACCTATGAACGGCTTCAAGTCTTTCATCCTGATCGTCGCCATGACGGCCTTGCTGGTGGGCCTTGGGTCCTACCTCTACGGCGATGCAGGCGTGGTCATCGCCCTCGGCGTGGGCCTGGTTCTGAATGGCGTGAGCTACTTTTTTTCGGACTCCATCGTGCTGGCCGCGTACCGCGCCAGGGTCGTGGATCAGGCCCAGGCTCCGCAACTCTACGCCATCGTGGCCAACCTCTCGGAGCGCGCGGGCCTACCGATGCCGCGCATCGCCATCATTCCCGATGAAACCCCCAACGCCTTCGCCACGGGGCGCAACCCAGAGCATGCCGTGGTCGCCGTAACCGAAGGCATCATGAGGGTGCTCAATCGCAATGAATTGGAAGGCGTGATCGCCCACGAACTGGGCCACGTTAAGAACCGCGATATCCTCATCGGCTCACTGGCCTCCGTGCTTGCCCAGGCCATCATGTTCATCTCTCATATGGCCCTCTGGTTCACGCCAAGGGATGAGGAGGGACGTTCCAACCCCATCGCCGGAATTCTGGTTTACATCCTGGGGCCGATCGCCGCGATGATGCTCCAAATGGCCCTCAGCCGCAGCCGGGAATACTTGGCGGATGCCTACGCGGCACGCCTTACGGGGCGGCCCGATATGCTGGCCAGCGCCCTCCAGCGTATTGCAGGCTACAACGCAGAAGTGCCGATGAGAAATGCCGAACCCGCCACGGCCAACATGATGATTGTGAATCCACTTTCAGGTAGGGGCATCATGGGGCTATTTAGCACCCATCCACCCATGGCCAAGCGCATCGAGCTCCTCAATGCCATGCCCGTAGAAGCCCGATAGTTGAGTCCGGCAATTTTCGGTCGATTAGGATAAAAGCACTCTGCTGAGACCGAGCCCGCATGCCAGATAAGATCGGAAAATTCCAGATCCTGAAAACCCTTGGAAAAGGATCCATGGGTGAAGTA
>JAUYES010000678.1 GCA_030691225.1 Holophaga sp.
CTGCTGTTTGAATTAAATGTATGGTTTTGCTGTTTTTCTAAGAGATTGTTCCTTCCTCAATCACTAGCCGATGGTCTAAAACCTGTTCAAGAGAATCTGGCACCGTGCTGATGATGAAGTGGAATTCCCGAGTGCAATTGAACCGAAGCTGCCGGGACATGGCATGATCGAGATGTCACATGGGCAGTATATTGCCAATCTGCTTTTGTGCGCAATATATTGCCAGAGGTTTTCATGTCCTTCGATCCAGCCCACTTGCTCCAAACCATCGCCCTGAAACTTATCCAGAAACGGCGTGAGCTGGATTGGAGCCAGCAAGACCTGGCGGACCATTCCCAGGTCAGCCGACGCATGATCGGGATGATCGAAAGCGGGGAAAGCAACGTAAGCCTGGCCACACTGGGACATCTCGCTGCGGCCTTGGGCATCACGTTTTCAGAGCTGGTGGGAAGTGGCAGTGCCTCGGGTGCCGAGGATGGAATCCGGCCCGACAGGGGGCTGCAGGTCTGGCAAGGCAGTCGTCTCGGCACCAAGGTGGATCTCTTGCAGAGTTTTCCCGCATCCCGCTCGGTGGAGCTTTGGAAATGGACCATTGCTCCTGGCGACCGCTATGAGGGAGAGCCGGATCTTCCGGGTTATCGGGAGATGCTCTATGTGGTGCGAGGCTCCTTGTCCCTTGAGCGTGAGGAAGGGACCCAACTACTCAGGGCCGGAGATGCCATCGCCTTTCCCTCGGACCGTCCCTACGCCTTTGTCAACAACGGCAAGAGCGATCTTGTGTTCGTGCTTAATGTTGTGGCCTGATCAGGGGTTCCGGGTAGACCTCGGGAAGGCAGCAACACCCAAAAAAGGGCTCAAACGGTGACGGTGCTCGCCGGGGCGGGTAGATCGAAGGCCATACGGCCATGATCGAGCCCCAAGACTCGCTTCCGCATCCGCTGGATTAGGCTGCGATCGTGGGTGGCCACCATTACGGTGGTGCCGGAGCCATTAATGCGTTCGAACAGCTGCATGATTTCTTGGGCCAAATCCGGATCGAGGTTTCCGGTTGGTTCATCCGCAAGCAAAACGAGTGGGTCGTTGACCAAGGCCCGAGCGATGGCGACGCGCTGCTGTTCACCACCCGAGAGTTGCATGGGGTAGCTGCTCAGTTTGTGCTGGAGGCCAACCATTTTCAGGGCCCGGAAGGCGCGCTGCTTCTGCTCGGAATGGCTGACTCCAAGGATTTTCAACACGAAAGCCACGTTTTCGAACACGGTTTGGGCTTGGATGAGCTTGAAATCCTGAAAGACCACACCGAGTTTGCGGCGCAGAAAGGGAATTTCCTTTTCGGGCATGCTGGCCAAGCGATGGCCCGCCATGCGTATTTCGCCGCTGGAGGGAACCTGTTCACGAAATAGCAGTTTGAGCAATGTGGATTTGCCCGCACCACTGGGGCCGGTCAGGAAAACAAACTCACCGGGCTCGATGTGGAAACTCACATCAGAAAGGGCTGTGTGAATGCGGCCGTACTGCTTGCCGACGTGGGTAAGAGAGATCATGGAGCAAGTTTAGCGCAGGGAACTCACGGTTGCCTTGACAGTCTTGGCCAATAGGGAGGAACCTAGCGACTTTGCGACTACAAGACTGATCGCCTGGAGATACGCGTGTTTGGAAAAACCTCAGAAGGTAGTACCGCTCGGTTGGTGCAGCTCTGTGCCGGCTATTTTCTTTTCTATGTGGCCACAGGGCTAATCGTCAAGGTTTTCACCGGAAGCGTGAATGGGGCCCCCCCGCGCATGAATGATATGGCTTTCCTGGCCTACAACACGTTCGGGGCCAATCTCACGTGTCTGCTACCGGCGGTGATTCTGGGATGGTGGCGGATGAAGAGCATTCGGCCCATTCGCATCGGCAGATGGGAATTTCCATCCGAACTCCTCTACATCATCCCCAGTGGAATATGCACGGCCGTGGTCATTCCCACGACTACCCTCATGTATACCCTTCCCATTTCGGTGATGGTGGCCATGGTCATCATGCGCGCCAGCGTCATCGTGATTGGACGCCTGGTGGATGGTGTACAGATTGCCCAGGGCATTCTCACCAAGAAGGTGTACTGGGAGGAAAATGCAGCGGTGGCTTTTGCCGTGCTGGCGGCCGGTATCGAGTTGTTGGGCAGCAACGGCGGCAGTTTCGATTTCATTCGTAACCGCGTGGCCATGATCATTCTTACGAGCTACATCGTTGCCTACGCGATCCGCATCTACATCATGAACTACTACAAAAATACGCGCCCCAAGGGCGCTCCCTTGGATAACCGTGCCTTCTTTGCTACCGAGCAGATTGCGGCTTCGCTCACCATGGTGGTGCTCGCCACCTTCGTTTACTTTTCTCCGCGGCTCTTTGCCGATTGGGGCGATTTGCGGCAAATCGCCGATTTCGTTTCGGCAATTCAGTCACCCGTGCCCACCTGGATTTGGGCGGCACTCTCGGGGGTAGCGTTTGGTGTGGTGGCCTTTTTTAGTGTCTTCATCTTCATGTTCAAGGGGCGCACCGCGACGTTTACGGGCCTAGTGAATCGGCTCACGTCGCTGGTGGCGGGTACCACCGCAACGCTGCTGGGCTGGGCTTTCTTCGGCAGCAAATTTCCCAGCCTTCAAAACTGGGTGAGTCTCGGCTTTGTTTTGGTGGCCGTGGCCTTCCTAACGCGGGCGGAACGGAAACGCGCTGGGGAACTCATGGCAGCGAAGGAAATTTGAGGCAAAAGTTTGAGCCACTTTTGAAGATCTTTATAGCCTCGGCTGCGCGGAGACCAAGACTTTCATCACAACGGTGTCGAGGTGGTCCAGGTGGTTTACTTGTAATTTTGTTTTAACCACTTCTGCGGATCATATTGGCATCCGCTGCGCGGATACCAAGGCCTTCATCACAACGGTTTGTGAGCAGGTGCAGGTGGTCTACTTGTATTTCTGCTTCAACCATTTCTGCGGGTCTTGTGGCTGAGCTAGGTAGCGGATTTCGAAGCCGAGGCGTGGGCCGTCCATGGTGTCACCTACGGTGCCGATGGCTTCGCCTTGGCGCAGGATCTGGCCCTTGGCCACCTGGAAGCTCCGCAGATGGGTATAGAGGCTGAAATACCCGCTACCATGATCCAAAATCACCATGGGGCCATAGCTCTGGTAGGTGTCAGCAAAGACCACCTTGCCTTCGGCACCACACATCACGGGTGCGCCTGCTTCAGCGGTGATCAGGAGGCCAGACTGAACGGTTTTGGTCTTAAACCGGGGGTGCAGATGCTCCCCAAAGCTCTGCGCTAGCATGCCATTCACGGGGCGGGCTAATTCTCCTTTCAGGCTTGGGAAGGAAACGGCGGTTTCGAAGGCATCGCTGCGGGCTTTGCCGAGCAGCTGAGACAGCATTCGCTCGAGTTGGATGGCCTCTTCTGCCAACTCTGCTTGGACTTCCTTTTGACGTGATTCATCCTGCTTGAGCCCATCTAAAAACCCTTGCAGTCGCTCTTCGTTCAGCAGCAAGGAACTCTGTAATTCAATGGCCTCGCGCTCCTCCTGGGCTAGTTTGGTCAGGGCGACTTGGAGTTCCTTTTCCCGAAGTAGCAGGTCGGCCTGGAGGCGCTGCACCTGTTCGAGCTTCCGCCGTTGACGGCCGCGCCAAAAATCCAGGTAACGACCCTGCGTCAGAAATTCTTCGAATCCTTCCGTGGAGGGAAAGAGCCCAAGCCCGCCCATGGGGCCGAGAGCTTGCATCCAGCGGATCTGGGTTCGAATCTCGGAGCGCAGTTTGATTATGTCTTTGTGAATATTTTCCTTCGTAGAGGTGATCTGACGAACTTCCTGTTCGGCCTGGTCGCGTTTCAACTTGGCGCCTTCTGCTTGCGCTCGCATGCGATCCGCCTGAAGGGAGATCGCTTGAAGGTCCACCAGTACGCCTTTCCGGCGTTTCTTTAGGGCGCTTAGTTGCTGATCCACCTGGGAAAGGCGGGCCTGAATTTGGGCCAAGCGCTGCTTCAGCTGTCCCGTGTCCTGAGTGGGCTGGGCCATCAACGTCAGGGCGACGAACACCGGGAAAGGGGAAAACTTCAAGCCTTGCTCCGTTTGGCGGCTTTGCCTGGTAGAAGGAGCAACAGGATCGCTAGTAAAAGTGGGCCGCCGATGCTCAGCGGCAGAGCGTTCCAGGCCAGAGGCTCCCGGGGCAGGCTTTCGGTGGGAAATAGGTGCCCCAGGAAGGCGAGGCTCTTTACGAGCGCCTTGGGCATTTCCAGATCCAGCCCGAATTCGCCGATCCAGGCCATTAACTTTCCAACAGCGGCCAGGCTAAATGCCAGCAAAATGGCGATGCCACGGTTCGATTTGACGACCATGGATAGGGCCACGGTCCAGAGCAGAAGCTGGATGCCCAGAATTACGGCGTTTAAATCGGCCTGCAAAATCGAAGGAGCAAACGGTGATCCCAATAGGCGATAGCCAGCCGCCAGCATGGGAAGCATGGCTACTTGACTAAGAAACAGGCCGTGCACGATGGCCAGCCCTAGCCCCAGAAAGAGTCCCTTGAATCGCTCGCCTTTCGCGGAAGCAGCGGCCCGGTCAGCTACGGGGAGATATCCGCCGAGCAGGATCACGGCAGGAACGATGGTGTAGATCAGGCGAGCCAAGGCGTCGGTGACATAGGGCTTTGTGTCCTGCATTCCGAGGGGGATCCCGGTCCCGAAGATCACAAGCTGGCTCCCGTCTCCACCAAATCCCTGAATTCCGCCGAGTACCAGGCCTGCCAGGAGCAAGAAGGCGCAAGCCCAAACAATGCGGAAGAGACTACTACCAAAGCGATCCATTGGTTTCTCCAAGATGCCTATGATTCTAGCGGCCTGACGATTCAATCCTCTGGGTCTTCATCGCCAATTTCGGGATTGATGCGTGTCCACCGGGCGTGGGCTTCGAAGGCCGGGTTTTCCAATTGGGCCAAAAAGGACTCCATTCGTTTTCCCCAAGGGCTTTGGCTGGCGCGGCCCTCCGGCACGTACGGCAGCAGATCGGCGGGGGCTTCTTCCAGGCAGAGTTGAGTCAGGGTAAGGCTTTGTTGATAGTTTTCGCCCACAGGGGTGAGATTGGTGGCCAAATCGCCGATCAGCTCCGCAAGGTCGTCATCACAATCTTCGAGCAGGTCCTCTAGGACTTCGGCGGTCTGCTCCCTGGCGCGTAGTAATTTCGCGTGAAGCCGCTCTAACTCTTTGGCGGGAGCGTTTGAAGCCAGGGCGTGAGCCGCATCCTCGAGGTGAGGATGGAGCTTCTTGAACAAGAGTTGCAGGGTGGTTTCGGCGGGGGTCAGGGATTCCATACCTGAATTCTAGCGGCGGAAATTGGTGACTGGTCCATGGAATGGATGGCCCTGCTTTGCTGCTCATCTGGGATAATGCACTCCAGGAGTGCCCCATGAATTTAGATGCCGTCCCATCGCTTGAGATTCTGGACCAGGAAGTGATGCGTCAGCTATTGGATTTGGATGATGGGGAATTGGGGCTCATCAACGAAATGTGTGTACTTTTTCGGGAGGACACCCCTCCCCGAATGGCCCAGCTCGAAGAGGGCATTTGCGCCAAAGATGGGGAGCAGATTGGCGACATGGCCCATGCCGTGAAAGGGGCTGCCAGCACGATGGGAGCGCCCAGAGTTCGTGCCCTCGCCCAGATGCTGGAAACGGGTGGACGCACGGGCATTTACCCCGGGGATCCAACTGAAATCCTCGAAAAATTAAAAATCGCCTTCACCGAGGCCTTGGCGGCGTTGGAGCAATTCATTGCTTCGAAAAGCTAATTAATTCGAAGCGCCGCCGAATACTTTCACACCTTTGGTGCCTCGCGGAGGAGCTTGGTCGCTGATTTGCAATCGGCCTGTAGCATCCACCCATTGAAAAAGCGCCGTGCTGCGCCGTTCCTGAGCGGCTTCCTGTTCGACCTTTTTTTGTTCGGCGGGTTTAACTTTGGTTTCGTCCAACGCGAAGCCACCCCGCCCGCGCTTGAGTAATTCCATGGAGCCTGCGGCTTTCGGGTCGGGTTGGACCAGTTTTCTAGAGTAGAGGTCCAAGACACGGGGGACATAGGCGCGGGTTTCACGAAAGGGTGGAATCCCATTATGTTTGTTAACGGCGCCTTCACCGGCGTTGTAGGCCGCCACGCATTTGGTCAGATCGCCTTTGTAATAATCCAATAGCCAGCGAAGGTATTTGGTACCGCCGGAAATGTTTTGGCGTGGATCAAAGGGATCTACAACACCAAAGCGTTGTGCGGTGGCAGGCATGAGTTGCATGAGTCCCAGGGCACCCGCTCGGCTCCGTGCTTTGTAATTGAAGGCACTTTCGGCTTGGATGATGGCTCGGGTTAGGAATGGGTCCACGCCGGCACTTTGGGAGATTTCGTCCGCTAGGGAGAGGAGTTCGGGGCTGCGCAGCACGCGGGCCATTTCCATTTTCGTCATGGCCAAACGGACGTGACCAACCCCTACGTGTTTGAGAATCAGCCCTTGGCCTTGCATGTAGCTTGGAGGCATGTTGTTGATGACGACATTGCCGTTGCGATCGTAGTAGGTATAGAGATAGGTCGCCCCCCGGGTGGGCTTCCCGCTGGCAGCCATCGTTGGCAGCAAACACAAAAGTCCAAGGGCAAGGCAGCGCATCATCACCCAAGTATAGGCTGTCTGTCACAACGCTTCGAGAAAGGACGTGACTTCGGTCCAATCTCGAGAAAGGGGAAAGGGGGGCAGCGCGGCGCGAACTTGAGCGGCGTAGCGTTTGCCGTTGATGTCTTCCGTGGGCAGCATCAGGCGCGGGTCGAGAATGCAGACCACGCCCTTGTCGGTGCGGGTACGAATAAGCCGGCCAATTCCTTGTTTGAGTTTTAGCGTCATGGCAGGCACCTGGATGCCAACGAAGCCAAGGCCTTGGCGGATGGCATCGGCCTCGCGGACTCGGGCTTGGAGCACGGGATCATCAGGAGGTGTGAAAGGAAGGGCCGTGACTACTACGAGACTCAGGGCCTCACCGGGTAAGTCGACGCCCTGCCAGAAGCTGGCGAGCCCCAGCAGGGCGGCATTGGGGGTTGCTCGAAAACGATCCAGCATGGCGTGGCGCGTTAGGGCTTCCCCTTGAACAAAAAAGGTCATGTGGGGCAGGGCCGCTTCCAAACGAGGCCGAAAGGCCGCCAGCATTTTTCGGCTGGTGAAGAGTATTAATGCGCGACCTCGGCTGGCTGAGAGGAGTCGTTCCATGGCGTCCAAGCTGGTTTCAACCCAGGCTGGTTCGCCAACCCCATCGCGACCTGCCCGGCGTTCGGGGAGATTGGGGGGAACAAAAAGCAGGCCTTGGGTGCCGAAGTCGAAGGGGCTTTCCACGTGCTCGGCGCGTTCGGCTTCTTCGCTGGTGAGGCCGAGGCGGAGCTTGAGTCCGTTAAAGCCTTTACCGTCCCGAAGGGTTGCACTGGTGAGGATCACAGTCTCAAAGCCTCGGCGCAGATGTTGGTGGAAAAATGGCTTCACATCCACGGGATTGGCTTTAAAAAGCACCGATTGCGGCCCCTCGCGGCTCAGGGTGCTTACCCAACCTTCGGGCTGCGCGAAAATTTGTTCCATGCGCGAGAATGCCGTGCCGATGCGCTCGGTGAGTTTTCGCCATTGCATGTCTTCGGGCGCGTCGCCCTTCTGTCGGGCCGCTAGGCGCCGCGCTTCCTTAAGGGTGCCCTGTCCGGCTTCCACCCAGGCTTCCACGGCATCGGCGAGATCGTGCAAGGGCATGCGTGAATCTTCGAAACCCAGGGTGCCGCCGTCATGCGGCACCAGCGCCAAAAGGAAACCCCAGGCATCCCGCCAAGGAAGCAGATGGGCCTCGATGACAGCGCCTTCAGGGTCCTTGGCGCATTCGTCTTCGATATCCCTGAACAGCATGGTCATGGCTCGACTGGACCAAGTCTCGCTACAGCTTTCCGTGAGTTGTTCTTCGATCTCGTGGGCTTCGTCGAGAATGAGCACTGGCGCATCGGGTAACACCTGGCCAAAGGCACTTTCGCGCAAGACGCGGTCGGCTAAAAGCAGGGCGTGATTGACGATGACGAGATCGGCCGCGGCGACCTCGGCTCGCAACCGGGTGAGAAAACAATCCTCATAACGCGTGCACTGCTTGCCCGTGCACCGCTCGGTGCGGGCATTGAGTCGATCCCAGAGTTCGGATTCACCTTCTCCGTAGCGCCCCAACTCCTCTCGATCACCGGTCAGCGTATCCTTCGCCCACCGCGGAAGGGCCTGCCATAGGCCGAAATCCTGTCGGGCTAATTCTGAGGGTGGGGCCCCCTCCAGGGCCTCCCAGGCAGCCTTGCAAAGATAATTTGAGCGGCCTTTTACGAGTACCGCTTTGACCTCGATGCCTAAGATCCCGCGAGCGCGGGGCAGATCATCGTCTAACAACTGTCGTTGAAGCTGTTTGGTGCGCGTGGCGACAAGGACGGGATGGCGTTTGGCGGCCAGAGCCGGAATCAAGTACCCAAGAGATTTGCCGGTGCCCGTGCCGGCTTCGATGGCTTGAAGCACTGCACTGGGCCGCGATTCTGCCTCCGCACCGGCGTTTCGCCAAGCGGTGAATTGCCCGGTGGCATCCTGGATTGCGTTATAGACGAGTTCGGCCATGCGGCGCTGCCCAGGTCGTTCTTCGGCACCCGGAAAGCAGCTAAAAATGCGGCCCTCTGGCGGAGCGAAGGTGCGGTCCATGACATGCAGCATGGTTCCAGCATGACGCAATTAGGCGAAAAAGGAACGAAAATTGGTGATCCCTTGGACTCTCACTTCTTGCGGAAGGTGAGGCTTTGTTCCGCTACCGGCTTTGCCTTGGCCTCGATAGCAGCCAGCTGATCCTGGTTGAATGGGCGAAAATTTCGAGCGATTCCAACGTTTGCTTCGAGTTGGGCGATGGTGTCGCACCCGATGATCACCGTTGAGAATGGGAAGCTCAGCACGTAGCGCATGGCTTCTTGCATGGTCAGGGTGCCTGGAACGAGTTTGGGTGAACTGGCGCTTGTGTTTGGGGGTGGGGTGAAGGTGGTTAGCAATCGTGAGCGAGCTGGAACCTTCATGCCGATGATGCCCATCTCTTTCCCGACAGCGTAAGAGAGGAGCTTGCGGAAGCTTCGATGTTGCGGATCGGCGGCATTAAAGGCCATCAGCACGGTATCGAAGGGAAAACGACGGATGCCTTCCATGAGCACGTCGGGATCTGCGTGGCCCGTGATACCTAAATATCGAACTAGGCCCTGGTCACGGGCCTTCAGGAAGGCTTCTAGTGCACCTCCCTTGGCACAAACCTTGTCGAAATATTCCATCATCTGCATGATGAGCAACTGCCACAGATCAAGGCGATCTGTTACCAGCAGCATTAAGGAAATATCGAGATGCCGCAGGGAACCGTCGCGCGTTCGATCGTGGGTCTTGCTCGCCAGGAAAACCTCGTTTCGGCGTTTTTTCATGACCTGACCAAGATACCGCTCACTCCATCTGCCATCCCCGCCATATCGCGCGGAGGTGTCGATGTAGTTCACACCAAGATCAAGGGCTCGCTCGATGAGTGGTAGCGCGATTTTTTCGTTATTGGGTTTCTCGATGCTGGCCTGAGCTCCGAGACTAAAAATGCCTACCAGGTGATCCGTCCGTCCTAGGTTTCGAGTTGGCATGGCTTGAGCAGTTTTTGGATTGCGGGGTATTTCGCGGGTCGCACTGGGGAGGTAAGGCTCGTTTCCATCCAGTCGGGCGGCCACGAGTCCAGCGGCTGCGGCTGCGCCCCACCGGAATAGTTCTCGTCGACCAATATCGGAGCGTGACATGACGAACTCCTAGTGGGAGGTGTCCTCCAACTCGCTATCAATGGGGACACGCGTTTTTTGGGGAGGCAGAATTCCTCGCCAACCCGCCAGCCAGGCCAAATTAAGGCTCAGGCCCATGAGGATATAGACTGCGAAAAATCCGACAAAGAATTTTTGGCGAAAGATGATCACCAGGCAGAGCAAAAAGACAAAGCCTACCGAAATCCACAAGGTGGCGCGGGGATGATGAGGGCGATTCTTGAAATTTGGGAAACGCACCGTCGAAACCATCAAGAGACCGACCGCAAACAGGCCGGCGGCAAGTAAATAGGCGACGGTTGTGCTTTCCGGTGGGGATGGCCAGGCGAGGATCACGGAGGCGACACAAGCGGCTCCGGCAGGGATGGGCATTCCGACGAAAAACCGAGAATCCACCGAACCGACCTGCACGTTGAATCGAGCAAGGCGCAAGGCACCACAGGCAATGAAGAAAAAGGATGCGGCCCACCCGACAGCGCGGAGGTTGGGGTCGACCATACCGAGTTGAAAGAAGCCATACCGGTAGGCCAGGATGGCGGGTGCCATCCCAAAGCTGAGCACATCGGCCAATGAGTCGAGTTGAACCCCAAATTCGGTAGCGGTATTGGTGGCTCTGGCAATACGGCCATCCAGGCCATCGAAAATGCCCGCCAAAACCAACAACACGGCGCCCCACAGGAAATAGGATTGAGGGTTGTCGCCAGCGGCGTTGAGCGACATCACAACGCTCGAGAAACCGCAGAGTACGGAAATCATGGTGACGATGGAGGGCAGGGCAAACTTGGATTTCTGCACGGCCCTGCGGCGACGGTCACGGCGTTCTTCGGGAGTTAGGCGCTTTCGCATCCGAACAGTTTCCTCTCTTTCTCGAAACCATGCGATAGGGAGTACGCTCACTCAGGGAGGTTGAATGCATTTAGTCGTTATCGGAGGTGGGCATGCCGGGGTGGAAGCCGCACATATCGCGGCAAAGATGGGAGTAACGACGACTCTTTTGACGATGAACCTCGATCAAATTGGGCAGATGAGCTGCAATCCGAGCATTGGCGGTGTAGGAAAAGGCCATATGGTTCGCGAAATCGACGCGCTTGGTGGCGTCATGGGGCGCCTCGCCGATGCAGCCGGCATTCATTTCCGGATTTTAAACGGCAGTCGAGGTGTGGCCGTGCGCGGACCCAGGGCCCAGGCAGACCGGGTGAAATACCGACTAGGGGCGAGGCGCTTGCTGGAATGCACGCCAAATCTGCACCTCCGCCAAGGCATGGCCGTTTGTCTTCGGTGGAAGGATGGCACCCGTGGCTTTGAAGGGGTGGAGTTAGAGGATGGTTCCTTTCTGCCATGCGATGCGGTGGTAATAACGGCTGGCACTTTTCTGAACGGGTGCGTGCTGATCGGGGAGCGACGCGTTGAGGCCGGTCGTGCCGGGGAACCAGCCTCTATGGATCTCGGGAATCAGCTAAGGGCTCTTGGGCTGCCCTGGCGGCGCCTTAAAACTGGAACCAGCCCTCGGATTTCCAGAAACAGCATTGATTTCAGCAAACTTGAGGCCCAGCCGGGCGACATTCAGCCACGACCCTTCAGTTTCTTTGGTCCTAAGCCCAACCTTCCACAAGTTTCCTGCCATATCGCACAGACGACACGGGAGACCGAAGCTGCTGTGCGCGAAAACCTGCACCGCTCATCGATGTACGGTGGACATGTTGAGGGGATCGGGCCGCGCTATTGTCCCTCCATTGAGGACAAGTACGTAAAAGTCCCAGACAAGGAGCGGCACCAGATTTTTGTCGAACCTGATTCTTTGGAAACCGACGAAATTTACCTTGCTGGGCTTTCAACTTCAATGCCTGTGGATGTCCAGGAACGCATGGTTCGCAGCATGGTTGGCTTCGAGCGGGCCGAAATTCTACGCCCTGGTTATGCCATTGAATACGACGCCTTTGATCCGCTCCAGTTGCGCCGCGATTTGTCTGTGAACGGACTTGAAGGTGTGTGGTTCGCGGGTCAAATCAATGGCACTACGGGCTACGAGGAGGCTGCCGGGCAGGGCCTTTTGGCGGGAATCAATGCGGTCCGGTGGTTGCGAGAAGAAGAGGCCGTCATTCTGCAGCGGGATCAGGCCTACCTCGGAGTAATGATCGATGATTTGGTGACAAAGGGTACCGATGAGCCTTATCGCATGCTCACCGCTCGTGCCGAACATCGATTGGGCCTGGCTTGTGACTTGGCGGATGTGCGTCTACTGCTGGTCGCAAAATCCATTGGGGCCCTATCGCCGAGAGAAGTCGAATCGGTCGAACGCCGGGTGATCTGGCGTGCGCGGTTGCGGGCTCAATGCGATGAATCATGGGTGGCACGAACAACCATCTTTGGTCCCATCGCGCTTGAATCTGGGTTAAGCCTTGCATCAGGGTTGTCGCTTGCCGATTTGCTGCGACGTCAGCACATCACCGACGAACTCGCTGATGCCTTGCTCGAAAATCTATCCGTATGGAATGAAAACGGTGGTGTCGATAGTAGGGAATGGGAGAGAGATCTCCTGCTTTTCGAAATCCGATATGCGCCATACCAGGCCAGAGAGTCCCGGCTATTGGAAGGTCAGCGCGCCTGGGACCATGTGAGAATTCCCGCCACCTTTCAGATTGCGGACATGCCAGGGCTTAGCTATGAAGTTAAGGAAAAGTTTGCCAAACATAAACCCGAAACATTAGGACAAGCCTCACGCATCCCTGGTATTACACCGGCCGCGGTGACGCTGATGCATTTGCTAATCGCTAAAGGCTAGGACCGCTGGGCAACCAGTTCCTTGAGGTAATCCAGGAAGTCACGACCAAGATCGGCGCGTTTTAGCGCGAACTCGACGTTGGCCTTGAGGTAGTCCAGCTTGTTTCCCGTGTCATAACGGCGAGCAGGGATGGGCGCTGCGACCAAATCCCCGCGGTGTGCCAGCATGGCCAGGGCATCGGTCAACTGATACTCGCCACCCACTCCGGGTTGAACCCCGTGAAGATGCTCAAAGACTGTAGGCATCAGGATGTAGCGCCCAACGACCGCCCATTGGCTTGGCGCCTCGTCTGGCTCGGGTTTCTCTACGATGGTGTTCACGTTCCACCATCCGCTGTGCTGTGGCGGCGCATTCACGACCCCGTACCTTGAAACGTGTTCCAAGGGAACTTGTTGCACGCCGACAACCGATTTGCCAGTGGCGCGATGAGCGGTAATTAGTGCGCCTAGGGCGATGTCCTCTTCGTCAAATACATCGTCACCCAGCAGAAGCGCGAAGGGTTCGTTCCCAATAGCATGCTCGGCGCAAAGCACGGCATGTCCGAGGCCAAGGGGCTCACCCTGTCGGACGTACGCGAATTGGGCCATATGAGTAATGGTCTGGATTAGCTCCAGATCTTCTTTCCGGCCTCGTCGACGAAGGGTGTCCTCGAGTTCGAAAGCGACATCGAAATGGTTCTCGATGGCCTGTTTTCCCCGACCTGTAATCAAAGTGATGCTTTGAATTCCCGATCGAATCGCCTCCTCGACCACATGCTGAATTACGGGCTTGTCGACTAAGGGGAGCATTTCCTTGGGTTGAGCCTTGGTCGCCGGGAGGAAACGCGTGCCGAGTCCAGCTACAGGAATGAGGGCTTTTCGAATGGTTTGCATACAGACATCTTCCTTCAAAGAACCCTTGAACATCAATGGAGAGCCACTCTTCGAAGATTTTTGCTTGCGTTCTTGCGCCGATAGCGTATTCTAAATCTTCCGGCGCACGAAAGCAGCGCTGTGAAGTGAGGGGTTGGGAGTTCCGAAAGGGAGCGTTCAATCCGGGCAATCAGGGACTCGAGGGTTTTTGGTTGAGCGTGCAACTCAGGCATCTTTGA
>JAUYES010000684.1 GCA_030691225.1 Holophaga sp.
CCCTTGGTGTGCAGCAGGCCTGATTGAATCTGCCCACCCGTGAGCTGGTATTTCAAAATGAAATCGCGGTTGCCACCCTTCGTTTCCGTGGCATCCAAGGTAAGCGCCGCATCCTTGGGGCTATCGTAGGCGATGGCGGTCTTGTGGGTGTCGCAGGCCATACGCCCGATGGGCATGCCCGCAGCTAAGCGCACATCGATTTCGAAGGTGCTCGTGGGTGCCACGCCTTCATTCGTGTAAGGGTTGGCCACCCATTTCTCCGAGGCGGTGGCCTGAGCCACCGGCGTAGTGGAGTAGCGCGGTCCCACCACGGTGGGATACACGAATTCGTATGTGCCTTCCGTGGGCACCAGCAGTTCGGTGTAAGACAATTCCACGCGGATCTCGTCGCCGGGCATGATGTTGGCGACATTCATCTGAAACACATTGGGCCGGTGCTGTTCGAGGAGCGAAGCGCTCTTGCCCTGCTGGCGGGCTTCTTCATAGTCCTGGCGTGCCTGCTCCTTGGTGCGAATCTTGGCAATAACCGTGCGGTCGCCGATGGTCATCTTCATTCCATAGACCGCCGCGCGGGTGGAACCTGGAAAAACGTAGATGGCTTCCAGAGGCTTGCGCCCTTCGTTCTTGTAGACCTGCGTTACCTTGACATCGGCAATGACGCCCGCAATGGCCGCCTTTACCGAAGTTGCCTTCAGAGGGAGTTGATCCACGCTGGGGTCATCGCTCCTGACGAAGAAATAGGGCGAAAGCGTGGCATCGGACCTCTCGCTAGTTCGCCCATGCATCGCCGTTCCATCTGTATTCCCTGGAGATCTGCCCGGCAGCGCACAAAGGATTGTGCTGCAAGCGAGCAGCGTTGAGGTAAGTGGATAGCGCATGGAATCCTCCTGAATTTGTTACGCCAACATGGCGGGCTACTAGGAGGGAATGTCGGGTGTGGGGAAATCCTTTCAGTCGAAGATGTTTTTTTCGGTTCTTCACGAGTTTCCGGCGACCGTCCACGTCGGTGTAATTGGTTTTTCTTGGAGCCTTAGCGCCTTGGCGTTTCATCTTTTTCGATGGAACGGAACAGCCATCATAGGGAAAGTGAAATTAAGGACAGCGAAACACGAAATCACTGTTCCTGTTTGCTGTTTTCGCAGATCCGTGAAGAGCCGTTTTTGAATCAGGCATAGTAAGGCCGACAGAATCGCTCTGCCTTACTATGCTTGGGGAATCACTCTGGATTTACATTCTGAAGATCCCGCTTTGGAGTTCCGGCATGAAGAAGCACCTACTTTCTATTCTTGCGCTTTCCATTGGAATCATCCTTGGCCTGTTGTCCATGGTGCTACCTGCTCCCGCTAAGTTCGACGCTCCGGGCTTCTCGGCCGAACGGGCGCGTCAAGACATCGACATCATCGCCCGGGCTCCGCATTCCGTTTGGGATCAAGGCAGCTTGCAGCCTGTGCGCGACCACATCCGATCACGGTTGATGAGCCTCGGACTCGCGCCCGCCACGATGCGCTATCCAGAAGTCACGGACCGCTCGGGGCATCGTTATCCGCTGGAAAATATCTCCGCTTCAATTCCAGGTCGGAGCGGTTCGTTCGTACTGCTGGTCGCGCACTACGATTCAGCCCCACGGAAAAAGATTTCGGAAGCCTCCTATGGTGCCGCCGACGATGGCTATGGTGTGGCCACGATGTTGGAAATTGCGGGGCTGTTGGTTAGGAACAAAATACCCTTAGAAAATGGCGTGCGATTTCTTTTTACCGATGCTGAAGAAACGGGGCTCCTGGGCGCAGCCGCAGAGATGGACCATAATCTCGCGGCCTACCGAGATGTAAACCTGGTCATCAATCTAGAAGCCCGAGGCGTCAAAGGGCCTGTGGTGATGTTTGAAACGGGTAAGCACAATCTCGCTACGATCCGACTCTTTCAGAAGGCGCGCCGTCCCTTCAGCTATTCCTTTTCGGTGGATGTGTATCGGAAGATGCCCAATGGAACCGATTTTTCGGAGTTCACGAAGAAGGGTTTCGCGGGATTGAATTTTGCTGTGTTGGATGATTTGTCCTTCTATCACACCCAGCGGGATAGCTTAGAAAACATCTCCCTGACATCCCTTCAGCATTATGGCGAGCAGGTCTTTCCCATGGTCTTGGCCTACACGGCAGATGCCCGTTTCGCTGGCGTTCAAGCCTTCGCCTCGACCGAAAACATGGTCTATTTCACCTGGCTGCCCGGGCTTTTCTTTGCATGGCCCGCCACCTGGGATCGTGTTTTCTGTGGAATTCTCGGATTGGTTTTCTTCCTTTGGGCGGGAGGGATGATTGCGAAGAAGCGAGCGAGGCTCGGTGCTTCCCTCCTCTGGCTACTTGGATGGTTCGCCATGGCCGCAATGGCCCTTGGCGCCGGACTTGGAACCAGTTGGCTGGCCTCGAGGATTACGAACATTCCTTGGCGGCTCACCTACATGCCGAATGTTCCCGGTGAGCGGTTTTGGCTCTGGGCCCTGATGCTCATGTTGGCTTTGGGTTCCTTCGGGTTGGCGGCGCGCTCCTCCCAGAAAACAGCAAGGGATCGATCACCACTCCTTGGAGCTCTGGGGCTCAATCTACTGCTGACGGTGGGAACGCTATTCCTCCTGCCAGGCGGCACGTTTTTGTTTTCGATTCCACTGCTGGTTGCCTTGGTGGCAGTTTTCCTGGCGGATTGGGGCAAACGCCCCCGCATTGCTTTGGTGGCGGTGGTCTTTATCGTTTCCATTTTCATTCCAGTGCTGCACGTCATTTTTCTTGCGCTCACCCTGGGTGCCCTTGGCCTTGTGCTCTGGCTGGCCGCCATTCCTTTGGCGTTGATGGCAACGCTGGCGGCAGAAGCAAGCAACCGATAGGAACGGCTGTTAGGAACGGGGCCTCTCGACTTCATGACTTTCCGCTTAAACTCGGATCCTACCCTTCGGAGATCATCATGTTCGAAAACCGCACACGCCTCTTTGTCAAAGAGCAGGTGGCCTTGTTGAAACTCAGGGACACCTACGATCTGCTGGAGGCCGAGGGGCAGAGTTCTGTAGGACTGGCCAAGGATGAACCTGCAACGTGGGCCAAGTGGACACGCCTGCTGGTTAACAAAAAACTACTGCCGACCACACTCAACGTTTACGCCAACTCCGACCCCCGACCCCAATTAAGCATCCACAAACGTCCAGGTTTCTTTCGCACGCGTTTGGAAATCCGCGATAGCCAAGGTCAGTTGCTAGCCCAGGTCATCAGCAAGGTCTTCACGCTGGGTGGGGCCTTCGTCATTCAGGATGCTACGGGTCAGTCTGTGGGGGAGCTGAAAGGCGATTGGAAGGGCTGGGATTACACGGCCAGCCTGCGAGGAGAAGCCATTGGCAGGGTCACCAAGAAGTGGGCTGGGCTAGCCAAGGAAATGTTCACTAACGCCGACCAATATCTGGTGGAGGCGCAGCAGCCCCAGCATTTCAAATTGATGCTTGGCTTGGCCCTTTCGGTGGATCTGGTCTACAAGGAACAACAGGGCTAACGTCTCTGCGCCCTGTGGCGTGAATCCACAACGGATGCGCAATGCAACGCGGCGCCGCAACAAGCCGCGTTGAGAAAAGTATCGTTATGGCTAATTGCAGACAATAGGCTGCATGCAATTTGGCATGGACCGTGATTCCTATCTGCTTGCGGTGCCGAACTCTGGCCCGCCTTCTTCGAAAGGAACGGTCCATGCGAATCTTTGCGATCTCTTTCCTGCTTCTGGCCGTGAGCCTTCCCGCCCTGGCTGACCGTGATCGGCGCGATGGCAAGTATCGGCACCAGCATCGCCGAATTCA
>JAUYES010000688.1 GCA_030691225.1 Holophaga sp.
TTGAATGTCTGGCCTGAGTGGTGCCTTCACGGGTTTGGCATCCGAAAACAACGAATGACCAAATGATTCGGTCCAGGGATAGCGCAGGTCTTAAGCCGGTTTGTAACTATGATAAATAGCAGCGATTAAATTCAAAATGAGATTATGGTCAATAAAATATCCAATCAATTTGAACTACATCCTCTTTCAAAACGAAGGAGTTGTTCTCCAAGCATTGGCGACCAGGGGTGCCGGTCCGCGCCACCGCCTGCCCAGCCCAAAAATCCAAATGCTTCCGCCTAAGATGAAGCCCGTGGTGATCAAACTCCAGTAGCGCAAACGTTCTTCACTCCAAATAAAAACGCCCGGCACCAGCCGGGCGTTTTTATTTGTGCTCAAAAAGCCACTACTTCCCGTATTCCTTGGCTTCTTCCCGTCCCGTTAGCACGCGCAGGGCACCCATGACCAGGGCCAGCATTTCGTTTTCGCCGGGGTAGACGGTTATGCCTGCGGGCAGGGCACCGAGACACTTCTTGATGTATTCGACGGTGGGTTTGCAGCGGGCGATGCCACCGGTGATCAGGATCTGATCCACGGGTTCGCCATCGAAGGCTGGCCATAGTGACGTGATCTCCTTGGCCACCTGGTAGGCCATGGCATCCATGACGGCAACTACTTCGGCTTCACCGGCCACGTAGCGTTTTTCCAGTTCCATCATGTTGGTGGTGCCCAGTAGATCCAGGATGCCGCCTTTGCCCACGAGTTTGCGTTTGATCTCCTCCTTGGTGTATTTCCCGGAGAAGCAGTAATCGACCAGGGCGAAGCCGGGCAGGGAGCCGGCGCGCTCCGGGGACATGGGGCCTTCGCCGCCCAGGCCATCGTTCACATCGATGTAGCAGCCGCGTTTGTGGGCACCCACGGTGATGCCGCCGCCCAGATGGGCGACGATGACATTGATCTTTTCGTAAGGCACACCGCGATCTTCGGCATAGCGATGGGCGGTGGCGATCTGGTGGAGGGCGTGGCTGATGACACGCCTG
>JAUYES010000695.1 GCA_030691225.1 Holophaga sp.
AATCCAGGACCTGCTCAACAAAGACCAGGAAATCATGGTTCAGGCCGTGCGCGAAGAACTGGGCACCAAGGGCGCCATGATGACGGCCCAGATCAGCCTGCCCGGTCGTTATCTGGTGCTGACTCCTGGCAATCCGCTGAACGGCATCAGTCGCAAGATCGAAAGTCGTGAAGAACGTGAGTATTTCAAGCGCCTCATCGACGAATTGGATATCCCCAAAAATTTCGGGGTGATCGTCCGCACCGCCTCGCTCGGCGTCACCAAGGAAGATTTTCAGCGCGATCTCGAATTTCTTCTCGATACCTACAAAGAAGTACAGACCCGCTACAAGCATCGCCAAGGCCCTGGCTTGGCTTGGCAGGAGGATGACGTTGTCACCCGGACCCTGCGGGATGGATTCACCTCCGACATGGAAGAAGTTCACATCGATGATCTGGATACCTTCCAGGCCGCTCAAAGCTTCTTCCGGCGCACCATGCCACAGTTCCAACAGGTTGTTAAACACTACATTGGCAAAAAGCCGCTGTTCACCAAATACCAGACTGACGAACAGATCGATCGCATCTATGCCCGCAAGGTCAGCCTGCCTTCCGGTGGGGCCTTGGTGCTGGATCAGACCGAAGCCTTGGTCGCCGTGGATGTCAATTCCGGCAAGACCAGCGGCGAAGGCGTGGAAGACATGGCCTTCAAGGCCAATATGGAAGCGGCCGAAGAAGCCGCTCGCCAATTGCGGTTGCGCGATTTGGCTGGCCTCATCGTCATCGATTTCATCGATATGAAGAAGGAGAGCCACAACAAGGCCGTGATGGAACGCCTGGTGGATTGCCTCAAGGAAGACAAGGCCCGCATGGAAGTCGGCAAGATCAATCGCTTTGGCGTATTGGTCATGACTCGCCAGCGCCTTCGACCCTCCATCCAGCATGTCACCCACGAACCTTGCCCCACCTGCCAGGGTTCAGGACAGGTCAAGAGCATCGAAGCCTTGGTGCTCAGTGTCATCCGTCGCCTGAAGTCCATGCTCAGCCGCGATGGCATTACGGAAGTTCGCATCAAGCTCGCGCCTTCAGTCGCCATGGCTGTCTTGAATCAGAAGCGCAAGGATCTGGCTGAACTGGAAGATGTTCACGATACCCACATCCTGATCCTGGCCGACCCTGAAGTTGGCTATGGCGAAATGGCCGCCGAAATTGAACGACGCGACGAAGAAGTTGCCGAGAAACCCGCGCCGGTTCGACAGGAACGCGTTCAGGATCCCGAAGAAGAAACCGTGGTGCTGGGCGGCGATACCCCCATTTCATTTGAAAAGGCTCTCGGTCAGGAACCCAAGCGCATTCCGCCTCCCGTAGACGCAGAGATCAAATACGATCGCCGGGATGCCCAGCGGGCTGCTTTGGATGAACGGGAGCGACTGCGCGCGCTCTTCGAAAGCGCCAAGCCCGAGGAAATTGCCTTGGATCTCGTGTCCGAAGGTGATGAATCTGAAAGTCCTGCTCCCATTGAGGAGGCTCCTGCCAAACCGCGCGGTCGTCGTCGCGAAAAACCGAGCAAATCCTCGGAGGCAAGTGAGGCACTCGCGCCGATCCCCACACCGGTGGCCGCAATCTCAGCGCCAGTTGTGGCACCCCGACGCATCGTGGAACCGGCACCGGCACCTCCCGTTTTTAATCCCTCCTTGATGGCGGACATCGCATTGCCGGTCCGTCGCCCCAAGCTAACTGCAGCACCCGAAGTTGCTGCCCAACCCGTCACAGTCGAAGCAAAACCAACCTCCAAGGGGAGGGCCAAGGCAAAACTGGCCCCGGTAGTGCCCACCGTTGATGCATTGGAATTGGCAAAGCTGCCCAAGACCTCATCCAAGAATATGCTCACAGCCATTGCTCCCGCGGTTCCAGTCAAAGCACCTGCCAAGCCCGTGAAGCGGAAGCCCAAGTCCTAAAGGTCAATCCATGAATCAGCATCTTCTTTACTGGTTGGCTCCTATCGCCGCCCTGGCCACCCTCCTCGGAGGATGGCTGGTGGTGAACTACTTCCAGGGCAAAGTCAGCCTTATGCGTCATCTCTCGGGCGTGGCCGCTGGATACCTGGTTTCCGTCACCTTGATTCGCATTCTGCCCGAATCCATCGAGCATGGCGGACATGGTATGGCCTACTGGGCCCTAGGGGGGTTCCTGGCGGTGCATATCATTGAGCATGGCATCAGCCCCCACTTTCATTACGGAGAAGAATCTCACACGCATGAAACAACCAAGCTGGCGGGCGTACTGGCATTAGTAGGGCTCTCCCTGCACAGCTTCATGGATGGCATGGCCATCACCGCCGCCATTCGTACGGAGAGTAGCCTGGGAGCCCTGGTATTCATGGGTATTCTGCTGCATCGCATACCCGAAGGAGCTACGATCAGTTCCATTTTCCTGGTGCGGGGGTTTGGTTCACGCAGTGCCCTTTTCGCGGCGGGAGGTCTGGCCCTGGCCGCTTGGCTGGGTGCGGTATCCCAGGAATTCTTAAAACTTCCCGTAGGACCGGTGCTGGGGGTGGCCGCCGGATTGGGTCTCTACGTCGCCAGTTCCGATCTGTTGCCTCAGGCGCAAAAGGAAAAAGGCTGGAAGAGCACCTTGGGATTGTTATCGGGGACCCTGCTTTTCGTGATTACCTCTGTTTTGGTTAACCACA
>JAUYES010000697.1 GCA_030691225.1 Holophaga sp.
GGTGGTGGTGAGCACCATGCCCTGCACGGCCAAAAAATTCGAAGCGGCCCGCGACGAGTTTAAGGTGAATGGCAACCCCGATGTGGACCTAGTGCTCACCACGCAAGAGTTGGCGCGCATGATTCAGGACGCGGGCATTCAGTTCCCCGAACTTCCCGTGGATAGCCTGGATCAGCCCTTCGGCACCAAGACCGGGGCGGGTGTCATCTTCGCCAATTCCGGCGGTGTCACCGAGGCCGTGATTCGCTATGCGGCGGGCCGGTTAGGTGAAGAGCATCCGGTGATCGAGGAAGTCCGCGCCGAAAAGAACCGCCGCGAATTCACGGCGTCGACCCCCTTGGGTGATATCAAGATGGCCGTGGTGCACGGTCTGGCCAAGGCCAAAGAGTTAGTCCAGGAAATCAAAGCTGGCAAAAGCGATGTGGAGTTTGTGGAAATCATGGCCTGCCCCGGTGGATGCATCGGCGGCGCCGGTCAGCCTGTCACGCATTCCGCGCAGACCCGGCGACGCCGCGCTCAGGTCATTCGTGATGTGGACACCACCCACGACGTGCATTGCTCGCAGCAGAACCACGTCATCAAGGAACTCTACAAGGAGCAGCTCGGGGAGCCCAACGGTCCCGAGGCCCATCGCCTGTTGCACACGCATTACCACAGTCGGAAACGCATTGAAGGCGCGGGCATCGTCCTTTCCGAGTTCACCGGCGAGGCCAAGATTCCCGTCAGTGTCTGCATCGGTACCGCTTGCCATTTGCGCGGTGCTCAGGATCTTCTCAAGCAGGTGCTCAAGCATGTCGATGATGCGGATCTGAACGAACACTTCGATATCAAGGCGACCTTCTGCATGGAAAACTGTGATCGTGGCCCGTCGGTTCGGGTGAACGGCCACATGCTGCGGCGAGCCACGTTCGAGATGGTGCGCGATACCCTTGCCTCGGCCGCTGCCGGTGCTTTACCCGCCGTGGAGGCCTGTGATGAATGCGCCCACGCATGAAATCGTTGTTTGCATGGGCAGTGCCTGCTTTTCCCGCGGGAATGCAGGCACCGTCCCGGTGATCCAGGAATTTCTGCGAGAAAAGGGATTGGAACATGCCGTAAAAGTCACAGGGACCCTCTGTCAAAATCAATGCAGGCAAGGGCCCAACCTGTGCATTGACGGGGAGTGCCTCTGCGGGGTCGAACCCACCACCCTGGTTGATAGCCTGGAAGAGCGTTTGAAATAAACTCGAATATTTTTAGACTGCCCCCTGAGGCCCGCCCATGAATTCTCAGCAGCCCATATTCACGGAAAAGGCCCGCTGTCAGGACTGTTACAAGTGCGTTCGGGAATGCCCCGTAAAGGCCATCCAAGTTGTGGATGACAGCGCTGCGGTGATGCCAGAACGTTGCGTGTATTGCGGAAATTGCGTGAATGTCTGTCCCGTGGGCGCCAAAAAGGTGCGGGATGATCTTGGGCGAGCCAAGCTCTTGTTGAAGCGCAAGACCAAGGTTATCGCCAGCCTCGCGCCTTCCTTTGTTTCGGAATTCCCCGGCGTAGAGCCTGGGCGCTTAATTCACGCCCTTCGCATTCTAGGTTTTTCGGTTGTCTCTGAAACGGCCCTGGGAGCTGAAGAAGTCTCGGCGGCTTGTGCGGTCGCCCTCGAAAACGGCGGTCCTGGCGCCTATATTTCCACGGCCTGTCCCACGGTGGTGGAACTCATTCGTCGGTACCACCCGGATCAGCTTCCTTCCCTTACGCGGCTTGTTTCACCTCTGCTGGCGCACTGCAAACTCTTGCAGCGCGAATTTGGCGAAGATATCGGCATCGTTTTCATCGGGCCATGCATCTCCAAAAAACTGGAAGCGGATGCCCGCCCCGAGTTGCTGGATGTGGTGCTCACCTTCGCGGATCTACGACGGTGGCTGGAGGAACGTGGCATTGATCCGGCCGCCGAGCCATTTACAGAAGCCGATGTCTTCCTGCCCAAAGGCGCTCGCGATGGCGCGCTTTATCCGGCTGATGGCGGCATGAACCGGGGCATTGCCCATCGCCAGAACACCGCAGACGTAAAGTTCATGGCCTTTTCCGGCATTCACTACCTTCAGGAAGCCATGGAAGGTCTGCGGGGGCAGGACTTGAAGCAAAAACTTTTCCTAGAACTGTTGGCCTGCGAAGGCGGCTGTGTGAATGGTCCGCAGGTCGGCAAGACCTGTGGTACTGCTCTGAAGTGGCTGCAAGTCCTGGACTATGCCTCCGAGCCTCTGGTCACGGCCCCAAGACCTAGCCTGGATTTGTATTTCGAAGCCACTGCGAGCCCTGTTCAAGAGTCGTGTCCTGATCCGATCGAAATCGCCCGCGCCCTGCGTCGCCTTGGAAAAACGGTGCCCGAAGATGAACTCAATTGTGGTGGTTGTGGATACGACAATTGCCGAGGCCTAGCCGTTGCGCTGCTGGAGGGATGGGCGGAACCCAACATGTGCGTGTCCTACATGCGCAAACTGGCCATGAACAAGGCCAACGCGCTGATTCGATCCATGCCCGCAGGCGTGGTCATCGTGGATGAAAATCTGATGGTGGTGGAGTGCAATCGGCGCTTTGCGGAAACGCTTGGCGGCGATACCCCCATGATCTTCGATGCCAAGCCCGGCATGGAGGGCGCCGATATCGTGAAGTTGGCGCCGGAAATGCGCAGCTTTTTTGCGCGCGGTTTGGAAAGTGATATCGAGGCTTTGCGCAAGGATGTGCGCGTGGAGGACCGCGTGCTGCGCCTGACGGTGTTCACCGTGGAGCCTGGGCGCATTGTGGGTGGCGTGCTGCAGGACATCACCGAACCCGCCGTCCAGCGCGAGCAGATCATGCAAAAAGCCCAGGAAGTCATTCGCAAGAACGTGACCACTGTGCAGCAGATCGCGTACTTGCTCGGAGAAAATGCCGCGGAGACCGAGATGATTCTCGAATCGCTGTCGTCCTCTTTCCGGGCGGCACCTTCGCCCTTAGGCGGGCCGGGACCGGATGAGGATTCTCACCGTGGCCGCTAGTTTCTTCATCGAAGTCGATCATGCCCAGGAGCAAAAGGCGGGGCAGGCGGCCTGTGGGGATGTGTTTCTTTCCCAGAAATTGGACGGCGGAGAGCGGGTGATTTCGGTGTTGGCCGATGGGCTCGGCAGCGGCATTAAGGCCTCGGTGCTGGCCACGCTCACGGCCACTATGGCGGCGCGGTACGCGGCTGAGGATGCCGATATCGCTCGCGCGGCCCGTACGATTCTGGAAACCCTGCCCGTGTGCAGTGAACGCCAGATCGCCTATTCCACCTTCACCATTGTGGATATGGATCGGCGCGGGGAAACCCGCATCGTGGAATACGATAATCCACCCTTTCTGTTGCTTCGCGATGGCGAAGTTCAGCCCGTTCCTCAGACCGAAATGCGCCTGCCGACGGCCATTGGAAGGGATGCGGTGATTCGCGAAGCCCGCTTTACTGCGCAACCCGGCGACCGCATCGTGATTTGTTCGGATGGCATCACCCAGGCGGGTGTTGGTCAGCGCGCCACACCCTTGGGTTGGGGCAGTGATGCCGAAGCTGTTTTCTTAAAGGAAACCCTGAAGGAACGGCCCACCATCTCGGCTCGTCAACTGGCCCGGACCCTAGTGCAGAAGGCGCTGAGCCTGGATAACCACAAGGCGAAAGATGACACCAGTTGCGGCGTGATCTATCTTCGCAAGCCTCGGGAAGTGCTAGTGTTTACGGGTGCTTCCGTGGATCGCGCCATGGACAAAGAATTGGCGAAGCTGGCGCTGGGTTTTGAGGGTCGCAAGGTCATTTGTGGCGGCACCACGGCGGGTATCCTGAGCCGTGAATTGGGCCGTCCGTTGGAAATGGATCTGCGGGAGCTGGATCCCAATGTGCCGCCTGTGTCGAGCCTGGAGGGTTTCGATCTGGTGACCGAAGGCGCCATCACCTTGGCTGTGGTGGCCCGTTTGTTAGAGGAACACGATAATCCCGAGCTGTTGAAACCGAACGCCGCCACGCGCCTGGCCGGAGTATTCCTCGATAGCGACATCATCCATATTCTGGCGGGTACCAAAATTAACGAAGCCCTGCAAGACCCCAGCCTGCCTCAGGATCTTGATATCCGCCGCAATATCCTGCGCAGACTCAAGCAGGTGCTGACTGAAAAATTTCTCAAGGAAGTGCGGGTGAAGTTCGTTTAACCAAAATTATGCAGTTACAAATAAAAAACCAAAGATGAACCACGGAGTCACTGAGCGCACGGAGAAAGGTTGATGCACGAAAAGTTGATGGATTTT
>JAUYES010000698.1 GCA_030691225.1 Holophaga sp.
GGTGGTGGCGGCGGTGGTGGGTGCGGCGGGGTTGGCCAGCACCGAGGCCGCGCTACGAGCGGGACGGCGTGTTTGTGTGGCCAATAAGGAATCCCTCGTGGTGGGCGGACCCCTAATGCGCAAGGCCCTATTGGAAGGGGGTGGCGAACTGCTCCCCATCGATTCCGAGCATGCCGCGTTGCACCAATTGTTGACGGGTCGTCCGCATGAAGGCATTCGCGAGGTTCGCATTACTGCGAGTGGTGGCCCGTTCCGGGATTGGTCCTTGGCGCGCATTCAGGCGGCCACGGTGGTCGAAGCCCTCAATCACCCCACCTGGAAGATGGGACCAAAAATTACGATCGATAGCGCCACCCTGATGAACAAGGGGCTCGAAGTCATTGAGGCCGCGCTGCTTTTCGATCTCCATGCCGACCAGATCCAAGTGACCATCCACCCTCAGAGCCAGGTTCACGCCATGGCTGGTTTTACCGATGGCAGTTATCAACTGCAGGTCTGCGCCAACGATATGAAGCTGCCCATCCAGTACGCCTTGCTTTGGCCCGAGCGGTTGCCGGGTCCCGTGCCGGACTACGACTGGGCCTGCGCTCGCGCTTGGACCTTTGATGCCCCCGACTTCGAGCGCTTCCCCTGCCTGGCGCTTGCCTACAACGCCCTGCGCATCGGCGGCACCGCTCCCGCCATCCTGAATGCCGCCAATGAGGAGGCCGTTGCGGCCTTTCTGGAAGAACGCCTCACCTTCGGCGATATTCCGGCCTGTAATGCGGAGATCCTGGCGGCCCTTCCGGCTCAAACCACCGAGAGTCTCGAACAGGTTTTAGAGGTGGATCGTGAGGCTCGGGACTGGGCCCGACGTTGGATAAACGCCAGGAGTTAATGCCCACCGCCCTCGGTAATACCGGGATTGGCTCCTTTGGTTTCTCGCAATCGGGTATCTTCAAAGAAGGGTAAGACTGAAAGGAACCACGTGCTGAAGCCGAACTACCAGTTTGAGAAACGCAAGCGAGAGCTGGAAAAGAAGAAGAAAAAGGCAGAGAAGGCTGACAAGAAACAGGTTTCCATCGAGGATTCACCCGAGACCGAGGGCACCGTCCAGCCCGAAAACGATTCGCCC
>JAUYES010000699.1 GCA_030691225.1 Holophaga sp.
AGCCTGGGTGGGTATTTCCAAGAGCAGTTGGGGCGTATTTTGCGCGTTGGGGATGAAATCAAATCCCAAGGCTGGCGGATCCGCGTGCTCGAAATGCGTGGCATGGCTCCAGCGAAATTCCTGCTGCGTCCCTCCAATGGCCATGACACCAACCCTTGATGGCTTCCTGCTCACCGCAGGACTGGGCACCCGCATGGGCCCCCTTTCTCAAGTGCTACCCAAACCCGCCTGGACCCTGCGCGGCAAGCCACTCCTGCGCTGGGGCGTCGACGCCATGCAGGCCGCTGGGCTGAATCACCTGGCCTGCAACGCCCATCACCTTCCCGAACGGCTGAAGGCAGCCGCCGAAGGAGCCGTGGAAGTCTGCGACGAACCGCTTCTCTTGGGGAGTGCGGGAGGCCTACGTCATGCTCTGGGCCGTGCAGCGAACCCACTGGCCGTATGGAATGGGGATGCCCTGGCCGAGGTCCCTTGGGCGACCTTTATGGCCGAACACCAACGGCGCAATGCCGAACTGAGTTGGCTGTTGGTGCCCCATCCGGGCGGTCCCTGGAATCCGGTATGGCTGGATCACGCAGGTTGCCTGTGCCCCCAAGGCGAAGGAAGCCAAGGTCCCTATCACTTCACGGGCGCGGCCCTCTGGAGCTCTGCAGCACTGGCGCTATTGCCCGAAGGCCCCTCCGATACCAAGGCCGATATTCTGCTCCGCCTGCGCCATCATGCGGGCATTGTGGTGGAACCTTTTCCCTGGCTGGATATCGGCAGTCCCGATCATTTGATTGCCGCGGCAAGCCAGGTTGCACCAGACCAGGAAGGTCGGATGGCAGGTTGCTACATCCACCCCACGGCTCACCCCACGGGCGCCTTCCAGCGCTGCGTCTTCGGACCCGGAGCCCAACCGCCCCCCGGAATCCACGATGCCAATGCGCTTTGGTTCGAACGATCTGGACGGCAGGTGCGCTTGAGCCTTGATCCAGGTTTTTGATCCGAGAACAGTTCCATTGAAATCCATCTGTACCAAGAGACGATAACGACCCTCAGAAATCGGAAGGGCATCGCCCATCCTGGATAAACTGGCACCATGGAACCCCGACTGCAGACCGTGCTCGATCGATGGGAATGCCGCAACCCCCGGCCTTTGAGTGGGGATGCAGGCGCTCGCCAATATTTCCGGGTGGATCACCCCCAACTGGGCACAGCCTTGGTGGTGCTGTACCCGTTCAACGACCCCGAAAAACTCGATGACCCCTATTTTGATTACCGGGCAATGCAGGCCTTTCTGGATCCCGTGGTGCGCGTGGCCACCATCATCCAGTGCGCCGATGAAGAGCGCTGCATGCTGATGGAAGACCTCGGCGATATTTCCTTGGAACGCCATCTGACCTTGCACCCCGAGGAAGAACTCCAGAGGGCTGAAGAAGTGGCCCATCTCCTCACCACCTGGCTGGGATTGCTGACGGACGGCGCCCCGAGCCGAGCCTTTTTCATGCTGCGCGCCTTCGACCGCGAAAAGTTCCAGTTCGAATGGGATTACTGCCGTCGGCATTTCTTTCAGGACTTCCTTCAAAAGGATCCCCCCGGTTGGCTAGAGCGCCTCATGACCGATATCCACGCCGGGCTTGAGCCCCGTGCCCGCTATCTGGCGCACCGGGATTTCCATGTGCGTAATTTGATGGTGCGTGGCGATCAACTCGTGGTACTGGATTTTCAGGACGCCCGGCGGGGCGCTGCCACCTACGACCTAGCCTCCATCCTGTTTGATGGCTATTGGGATTGGGCGCCCGAGGCGCGTGATCTGCTGGTGGATCGTGTCCGACAGGAACTGAATTGGTCCGAACGAACCCTGTGGGAAGAACTGAGCCTGAGCGCCCTTCAGCGCAATTTCAAGGCCCTGGGCACCTTCGGCTTTCAATTGCTTCAGCGCAAAAAAACCTATTTCGCCCCGGCCATTCCCCGCACGCTGCGCCATATCCTGAGCCACTTTCAACGCATGAATCACGGCGAGGGAGTCTTGGCCACGGAGCACTGGATCCGTCTGGCAGAAAAACGATTACTCAAGGGTGAAGAATAGAAGCCCGTTACAGTCCTTGCCCCACCCTTCGAAAGAGACTCATCATGGTTATCGGAATTCGGAAGATTCCCCAACCCGCTGCCGGAAAAATCGA
Organism: Holophaga sp.; assembly: GCA_030691225.1. Classification (GTDB taxonomy): domain Bacteria; phylum Acidobacteriota; class Holophagae; order Holophagales; family Holophagaceae; genus JAYREN01. The sequence goes on from JAUYES010000699.1 coordinate 2,166, forward strand.
TGTGCCTGGCATCATCGAGGCCTTCTCGAATCGGATGAAGTATTCCATCGCCAAGGATCAGTACATCGCCCGCGACCTCGATGTTTATCATGCCCTTGCCTTTGCAGTCCGCGATCGTTTGATGGAACGGTGGTTCCGAACCCAAAACGCCTATTACCACCAGGACGCCAAGCGGGTGTATTACCTGTCCCTTGAATTCCTGATGGGGCGATCGCTGCTCAATAACATCCTCAATCTAGGCGCCGAAGACCCCTATACCCAGGCCATGGAACAACTCGGTTTTGAGCTGGAGGATATCGCCCAAAAAGAGTGGGATGCCGGGCTTGGCAACGGCGGCCTGGGCCGCCTCGCGGCTTGCATCCTGGACGCTGCCGCCACCTTGGAGATCCCCTTTTACGGCTATGGCATTCGTTACGAGCACGGCATCTTCCGACAAAAGATCATCGACGGTTCTCAAGTCGAGTCTCCGGATAGTTGGTTACGCTACGGAAACCCGTGGGAAATCCAGCGTTCCGATGCCATTTTCCCCGTACGGTTTTACGGCCGAACCTCTGGCTATACCGACGAGCAGGGCGAGTACCACGTGAATTGGGTGGACACGCAGGATGTCTGGGCCATGGCCTACGACACGCCCATCGCCGGTTTCCGTAATGGCACCGTGAATACCCTCCGGCTATGGTCCGCCAAGTCCAGCCGGGAGTTCGACTTGGCCCATTTCAACGCGGGCGAATACGTCCAGGCCGTGGAAGACAAAAACGTCTCCGAAAACATCTCGAAGGTGCTCTACCCAGCTGATGATCAGAGCGCAGGCAAAGAGTTGCGGCTCAAACAACAATACTTCTTCGTATCGGCAACCCTACAAGACGTTGTCCGCCGTTTCAAAAAACGTCCGCAGTGGGTCTGGGCTGAATTCCCCGACGAAGTTGCCATCCAACTGAATGACACCCACCCGGCCCTGGCGATCCCCGAACTGATGCGGGTCCTCATGGACCAGGAAGGCCTTGGCTGGGAACTCGCCTGGGATCTAACCCAGCGGGTATGCGCCTATACCAATCACACGGTTCTACCGGAAGCGCTGGAAGTTTGGCCCACGGCGTTGATGCGAAACCTGCTGCCCCGCCATTTCGAAATCATCGAAGAGATTGACCGTCGTTTCCGAATCGTCGTGCGGGAGCATTACCCCTTCAACGAGGCCAAATTGCAGCGCCTCGCCATCATCGACAACGGCCACAGCGTGCGCATGGCCAACCTTGCCATCGTCGGCAGCCATTCCGTTAACGGTGTGGCTCAGCTCCACACCGATATCCTGAAGGCCTCCACGTTCTCCGAAATGAACGAACTCTTCCCCGGTCGCCTCAACAACAAGACCAACGGCATCACACCTCGGCGCTGGTTGTTGAAATGCAATCCCGGACAAGCCGCCCTGATCACCGAGGCCCTTGGCGAGCGGTGGATGAAGGATCTGGACGAACTGCGCGGTTTGAGCGAATTTGCCGATGATGCGAGTTTTCAGGAACGCTGGACTCAGACCAAGCGGGAAAACAAGGAACGCTTTGCCGCAACCATTCAGCATGCCCAAGGCACGATCCTTGACCCGACCTATCTCTTTGATATGCAGGTAAAGCGCATCCACGAGTACAAGCGGCAATTGCTGAACCTCCTGCATGTGGCGACCCTGTGGAATCGCCTGCGCGATGGCCAGGATGCCGGTGTTCCCCGCGCGGTCATGATTGGCGGAAAGGCCGCTCCGGCCTATTGGGTGGCCAAGCACATCATTCAACTGGCCAATGCTTTGGCTTCGGCCATCAACACCGACCCTGCATGCCAGGGCAAGCTTTCCGTTGCCTATCTAGAAAATTACCGCGTGTCGTTGGCCGAACAGATTTTCCCCGCCTGCGAACTCTCAGAGCAGATTTCCACCGCCGGGATGGAGGCCTCGGGCACCGGCAACATGAAGGCTGCCCTCAACGGTGCCCTCACCATCGGCACGCTCGATGGCGCCAACGTGGAAATCAAAGATGAAGTGGGTGATGCCAATATCTTCATTTTCGGCCACACCGCCCAAGGCATCGTGGAACTTCGGGATTCGGGTTATCGCCCCCGAGAATGGGCCGCCAGAAACTCGGAATTGCAGCGCGCCATCGACACCATCGCTCGCTTGGATGGCGGCCGTTTCGAACCCATCGCTCGCATGCTGCTGGAATCCGACCACTACTTCCACTGCGCCGACTATGCCGCCTACCTGGAAGCCCAAACCCGCGCCTCGGAGACCTACGCTCGCCCCAAGGATTGGGCCCGCATGTCCATTCTCAACGTGGCTGGCATGGGACGTTTCTCCATCGACCGCACCGTGCGGGAATATGCGAAGGACATTTGGAATGCCCAAAGCGTCTCGGTGCCACTGGAACTTCCCGAAGCCACTTAGCCCTTCGGCACCCACTCCACATCGCCCACACCCGACAGCGCATTCTCGGCGCGGGACAGGGCAAACAGCCAATCGCTCAAGCGATTGAGGTAGGTAAGCACCAGCGGTGAAACCGAATCCTCGGCCGCCAAAGCCACGGCTTCGCGCTCGGCGCGACGGCACACAGTGCGCGCGAGATGAGCGTAGGCAGAGGCTGGGCCACCCCCTGGCAGCACGAAATTGACCATGGGCGGAGCCAGGGCTGAAAGTCGATCGATATCGCCTTCCATAGCTGCGATTTCCCAAGTGGGACGCGTCATCTTTGCGCCGAGCTTGGACAGTTGTTCGGAGGGTGTGGCCAGCACGGCCCCGATGACAAAAAGATCGTTTTGAATTTCCGGTAAGCGTTCACGGGCACCCGAAGCCTCGGAGACGTGAAGTCGCAATACCCCAATGACGCTGTTCAGTTCATCCACCGTGCCATAGGCCTCCAGGCGCGTGTGGGATTTGGTAACCCGCCTGCCGCCGAAAAGGCCCGTTGTGCCTTCATCTCCGGTGCGTGTGTAAAGTCGGCTCATGGTTCCTCAGAAGCTTTTGGATCGTTTTGATTAGGCCCCGCCGCGCGCTTTGCTCCAGGCGCCAGCATCCCGTCGCCATTCGCCTAAAGAAGCCCGGTCATCGCCCACGAGAATGCCCTTGGCTTCGGCCCGCTGAGCCAATTCATCGAAGGTGGCCAGCACCCGCAAAGGCACGTTGGATGCGACAAACGCCGCTTCCGCCACGGGGAGTCCGTAGCTAAAGAGCGCCAGAATTTCGAGAACTTCCGCGCCTTCCGCACGCAACCCTTCCACGCACTTTAAGCTGGAACCGCCCGTGGAGATGAGGTCCTCCAACAGCACCACGCGATGCCCCTGCGTGTTTGGCCCTTCCACTTGACGCCCCATGCCATGTTTCTTAGGTTCAGGGCGCACGTAGGACATGGGCAGGTTCAAGCGATCCGCCACCAGCGCCGCCCAGGGAATACCGGCCGTCGAGGTGCCTGCAATCAGCGTTGGGCTGACTTCTGAAGCACGCTGGGCCAGGGCTTCCACAATCTGAGATCGAAGGGCGGGATCGCCCAGCAACTGACGGTTATCGCAGTAGATCGGCGCCTTCAGCCCGCTGGCCCAGGTGAAGGGATCACGAGGCGAAAGACGCACGGCACCCACCTCAAGCAATCCAGCGGCAAGATCAAGCTGGGTCATGGAAGCTCCTGACTGATATCCGCAACGGGAAATTTACTCATGTAGCGCTCGGCGCCATCGCAAAGCAGCGTGACTACGCGACTGCCCTTGGGCAGTTCCTGGGCCAGCTTCATGGCCGCCCAGACATTGCAGCCGCTGGAACCACCCACCAGACAGCCTTCCAGCCCGATGAGCTGCCGGGCCGTGGCAAGGCTATCTTCATCACTCACATCGATGATGCGATCCGCCAAGGAAAGATCCAGAACGGCAGGCACATAGGTGCTGCCGATGCCTTCCACAGTCCATTCCCCCACTTCCTTGTCGCCATAGCAGGAGCCCACTGGCTGCACGCAGCAAGCCAGGAGGCGGGGATTGAGTTCCTTCAGGCGCCTCACGATGCCCGTAAAAGAACCACCGCTACCGGCTGCAATGGCGATGCCATCCACGCGCCCTTCCATTTGCTCCCAGATTTCCTCGGCGGTAGTGGCATGGGTGCCGGGGTTATCCCAATTGTCATATTGGCGACTGAGCCAGGCATGGGGAATGGTGCGGGCCAATTCCTCCGTATGGGCCACGGCGCCACTCATGCCGAGGCTCTTGGGCAGCACCACCAATTCAGCCCCAAGGGCCTTCACCAACTGCATTTTCTCTTGGCTGTACTTCGTGGTCATCACGATGATGCAGCGGTAGCCCAGCGCCTTGCAGGCCAAGGCCAGTGCGAGGCCTGTGTTGCCCGCCGTGGCTTCGATGACCGTGGATTGGCCAGGAATCAACTCGCCCCGGGCCTCGGCGGCCCGGATCATGCCGATCCCGATGCGATCCTTGATGCTGCCGGCAGGATTGAGGTATTCCAATTTCCCGAAGAGTTCCACCTCAGGCGCAAAGCGCTTGAGCCGCAACAACGGTGTATTTCCAATGAGATCGAGAATGGAATCAATGGCGGGTGGGGCAGGCATCAATACTCCAGAAACTCCATTCTAGGGGCATTCCCATTGGCTTCGGTCACGAAGGGGTGATTGCTTGTAAACGTAGGCACAGCAAGGCCATGAAATGCCTCAAGCGCATTTAATTCGCAAATCCCTTTGAGCCGCTTTATTTAACCGCTGGCTTGGGAGTGGCCTTGTCGATGGCCAACAATTCCACCTCGAAAAGCAGCAGGGAGGCGGGTGGAATGGCTCCACGGCCCCGTTCGCCATAGGCTAGATCGTAGGGAATGAAGAATTTGGCCTTGGAGCCCACCTTCATGAACTGCAGGCCTTCGGTCCAACCCCTGATCACGCCCTTGAGCGGAAATTTAATGGGCTCGTTGCGTTTGTAGCTGGAATCGAATTCTGAGCCATCCAGAAACGTGCCGCGGTAGTGAACCTTCACCGTATCGTCGGCTCCAGGCTTATCACCATCGCCTTCACGCAGGATCTGGTACTGCAAACCGCTGGCGGTGGTCTGCACCCCTGGCTTGGTTTTGTTTTCTGCCAGGAATTTGGCCCCCTCGGCCCGGTTTCGCTCAAGCGCAAGCTTGGTGCCTTCCGCTTCGAGTTGCTGCACGAGCTTGGTGGCTTCTTCACTGGTCATACGCGTCTTCCGTCCTTTCAAGACATCTTCCACGGCTTTGTTATAGGCCGCGAGATCCACGGGGGTGCCTAATTTTTTGAGCCGGGCGCCAGCTTCGAGCCCCAGGGCATAGCCATGCTTCGGATCGATTTTGGCTTTAGCTGCGACCTTTTTAGTTGGTGCCTGTTTGGGTTCCTGCGCACCCAAGACAAGGCTTAGGGTCATTAGGGACACTAGAGCAGCAAAGGAAACGGTCATGAAGGCTCCTGGATCTGTTTCAAGAATAGCGGCGACGAGAAGGTTTTCGAGCCCTTGGGACGCAATCTTAATCCTCACGAATTTGTTTCTCGGGGAGAATGCTTTGATCACTCCCTGGGAGTCCCTATGCGCGCTCTGGTCTTTGC
>JAUYES010000710.1 GCA_030691225.1 Holophaga sp.
CCCTTGGCCAGCCGGGTCTTCAGAATCTCCAGGGAATCTCTCCGGTCTGCGGCGTGGTCTCTGGTCGCTCCCCTGGAGCCGAACACCTTCACGGCCAGGTAAACCAGGAGGAGCAGGAGCAGCAGGCCGGCAAGCATTCCGAACCCGCCTCCGAAGCCCATTCCCCCGAAGGCCATGGATGAGATGTAGCCGCAGTTCCACATGGTCTTCTCCTTGGTTTCCGAACTTGTCGGGCTGTCAGCTACAGCCCCTCGGGTTAGTCTCTTCTCCTCAACTCGTTACGGAACGGATAAGGCAAGTCGCGTGCCAAGATGTCCTTTGCTGTTCAACATGCTTAAATCATGTGTGTAAATTATTTATGAACGCCCGGCGGGGTGAGCTGGGCGGCCTATTGAGGATAAAAAGTATCCATGCTGCTGGACATGAAGGGAAGAATGGATACACTCTCCTTCAGACAAACGGATCATGAGGATGTTGAAATGACGGCTTTACATTCCGCCCCTTCCCTGCGGCGCAGTTCCTTTTTGCAGCTCTCTCCATGGCTGATGGTCGGCTTGGCCGTGATTTTCGGCCTCGCCATCGCCGTGCTCGCCGCCCGCAACACCCAGCGGGAGAAGCTGCACATGTCCCAGAACCTCTCGGACAGGGCCGGGTCCCTCATCTGGGCGTTGGAGGCCGGAACGAGGGCCTGGATGGGCATGCGCGGCAGCCAGAACTTGCAGGCGCTCCTGGAGGAGACAGGGAAGCAGCCGGGCATCACCTTCATGATGGTGACGGACCAGACCGGCCTGATCCTGGCCCATAGCGACAAGTCGAAGATCGGAACACGCGGCTACGATGCCGACACCATGGCTGCGCTCGGTGCGGGGGATGTCCAGAAATGGCGGATTACTGATTCGCCGGAAGTCGGCAAGGTCTTCGAGGTGTATAAATCCTTCTCCCCGCAGCCCGGCTTCCGGCAGGAGATGTGGCATGAACCCATGGGCGAGTGCTCGTGGTGGAACCCCGGCTCCTCCATGCGGTCGATGCCCGGAATGGCCAAGCCTCTCCCGCAGGAGAAGCAGGTGCTTTTCGTGGGCCTCAACGTGCGCCCCTTCGAGGCTGCCCTTGAAGAGGACTCGCGGAACACGGTGGTCATCGCCCTGCTGGTGGGGCTGCTCGGCTTCGGCGGCTTCGTCTCGCTGTTCTGGGCGCAGAGTTCCCGGCGTTCCCGGCGGCTGCTTCAGGATGCGCGAGCCTTTGCCTCCGAAGTCGTGACGAGCCTTCCCGTGGGCCTGCTGACCACTGATCCTGACGGGCGTGTCGCCCTGACCAACGAGACGGCGTCAGGGCTGCTCGGGATCGGCTCCGAGAAGCGGGCCGGGACGCCGCTGCCTGACATCGGAGGCCTGGACTGGGAGTCCTATGCCTCGGA
>JAUYES010000725.1 GCA_030691225.1 Holophaga sp.
GCTTGCAGCACTACTACCAATTCCAGGTGATCCTCAAACCATCCCCGGTCGATCCCCAGGCCTTGTATCTGGAGAGCCTCAAGCGTCTGGGCGTCGATCCTCTCAAGCACGATATCCGCTTCGTCGAGGACGACTGGGAAAGCCCAACCCTAGGGGCCTGGGGCCTGGGCTGGGAGGTGTGGTGCGACGGCATGGAGGTCACCCAGTTCACCTACTTCCAGCAAGTGGGCGGCATCGAGTGCGACCCGGTGGCGGTGGAGCTGACCTACGGGCTGGAGCGGCTGGCCATGTACATCCAGGGGGTGGAGAACGTCTACGACCTGGACTTCAACGGCCAGGGGGTCAGCTACGGCCAGGTCTTCCATCGGGCCGAGGTGGAGTACTCCAAACACAACTTCGAGCACGCCGACACCGCCATCCTCTTCCGCCACTTCGCCGACGCCGAAACCGAATGCCAGAACCTGCTGGCCGCCAAGCTGGCCCTGCCCGCCTACGACCAGTGCATCAAGGCCTCCCACCGCTTCAATCTGCTCGACGCCCGTGGGGTGATCTCGGTCACCGAACGCGCCGCCTACATCCAGCGCGTCCGCAACCTCGCCAAAGCCTGCTGCGAGGCGTGGCTGGAGGGGGGGGACAAGGTAGGAGAATGACCTTTTCCGATTACATAGTTTTTGCCGACGAAAGCGGGGACCATGGGCTTGACGGGATTGATGCGGAATTTCCTGTCTTCGCCTTGGTCTTTTGCCTGATCAAGAAAACGGATTATGTGGAAAAGGTTGTTCCTGAGTTTCAAAGACTGAAGTTCACCACATGGGGACATGATGGCGTTATCCTCCACGAACACGAAATCAGAAAGACCAAAGGTGATTTTGGCATTCTGCGAACGAACCACGATTTACGCTTACGATTCTTCGAGCAATTAAACGCTCTTATCGAGGATGCTCCGGTAACCATCTTTGCTTCCGTGATTGATAAGAACGAATTGAAGTCACGCTATGAAACCCCCTGGAACCCCTATGAAATCGCCCTGTTGTTTTGTATGGAAAGGCTGTTGCTCTCCCTCTTGAAGCAAGGACAGGAAGGAACCATCGCGCACGTTCTTTTTGAAAGTCGCGGAAAGAAGGAAGACGCGGAATTGGAACTTGAGTTTCGTCGAGTGTGCGCCAACAAGAGAGACTGGGGCTACAAGACCCCGGATTTCTTGAAATTGCGCTTTGAGCCAGTGTTTGTTCCCAAAGCGGCGAATTCGGTTGGTCTGCAACTTGCCGACTTGACGGCTCGCCCGATCGCCTTGAACAGTCTTCGCCCAGGGCAGAAAAACCGGGCCTTTGAGATCATCAAACCAAAACTTGGGGGGCTAAAATGTTTTCCGTGAGCCAGAAAAACAAAAAGGCCCCAGATGAATCCAGAGCCAGTTTGTCGACCGGGAAAAGCCCAATCCTGACCCTTAAGTTTAAGTCAGGGTGGGCGAATGG
>JAUYES010000726.1 GCA_030691225.1 Holophaga sp.
CCCTTGCGGCCGCTCAGCGCAAAGGCATCGATTTGGTGATTGAATCCGGAGGCTTGGCTTTGGTTCTGGGCGATCCAAACCAAGTTGGACAGATCCTCGACAACTTCATCAGCAATGCGCTGAAATTTTCTCAACGAGGAACCACTGTTACCCTTGGGCTGGCCCAGCGGAAGGGGTATTGGCGGGTTTACTTCAGGGACCAGGGGCCAGGGCTTACCGAGGAAGATCTGGGTCGCGTGTTTGGGGAATACTCCCGTCTTAGTGCGCGCCCGACTGCAGGGGAGGCCTCGCTCGGCTTGGGGCTTTCCATCGTCAAGCGAATGGCAGAAGGCATGAGTGGAACCGTAGGAGTGGAGAGTGTGTTTGGCCAGGGGGCCACGTTCTGGCTGGAACTCCCTGATCTTTGATTGGCTATTTTTTTACTGCCCACCGCAATTTGGCGGATGCCGAGCGAGGGTTGGACCGTCGCTCCTCACCGCCTGGACGAATGGGATCCTCGGCGATGCGTGCATAGATACCTTCGCGCAACCCCGCCTGGAAGGCCTTCTTGACGCGGCGATCCTCACCGGAGTGAAAGGTCAGGATGGCGACCCGGGCGCCGGGTTTCAGGCAGCGGGGCAATAAAGTCAGGAACTGATCCAGCACACCGAATTCATCATTCACCGCAATGCGCAGTGCTTGGAAAGTGCGCTGTAGGCATTTGCGGAGTTCCTGTTGGCGGTCCTCTTCGCGAAAGACGCCTTTCAGGGCCTGACGCACCAGATCCGCTACCTGGCCGGTGGTGGTGATGGGCTGATCATGCAGGGCGGCGGCGATGGTGTCGGCGTAGGGCTCATCGGAATTGGTGAAGAGCAGCTCCGCCAAGTCGAGTTCTGAGAGCTTTTGCAGCAGGGCTGAGGCCGGTTGGCCGCGCTGGGGGTTGAGCCGCAGATCCAGTGGCCCGTTGGCCTTGAAGGTGAAACCTCGGGCCGGGTTATCGATCTGCATGGAAGATACGCCAAGGTCTGCCAACACGAAATCCAACTCGCCGCCGACCTCCGGCAAGAGGTTTGGCAATCCCGCGAAATTCATGCGCCGCACCACCAGGTGGTCGGGCCCAAATCCAAGCGCCCGCAGCCGTGCCTCGGTACGGGGCAATTCCAATGGGTCCACATCGATCCCAAAGAGGCGGCCTCCGGGCAGCAGCAGAGGCAATATCTCTTGAGCATGGCCCCCAAAGCCCAGGGTGGCATCCAGGCCCACCTCGCCGGGCTTCGGGGCCAGGATTTCTAAAATCTCTTGAACGCAAATGGGTCGGTGCGTGCCTGCGGGTGTGTGGCCTCGCTCCCTCACTTTTTCCAGTTCCTGGGCGTGGATTTGGGGATCCAACTCCTTGTACTTTTCCTGGAATTGGCGCGGGTGGGTGCCCTTGTAGCGGATGCGGCGCCGGTGTTGGGGTTCATCGGTCATGGGGCGGATTCCAGATCAAAGGCAGGGCCTTGGTTGCGTGCACGGTGGAAATAAATTAGAACCGCCAAGACGCAGCGAGCGCCAAGAAAAGTGGCGTTCGGCTGCCATGGGCTTGCGAATGGGCGTCCGGGACTGATTTCTAGCCTCCTTGAGGCCCTCATGCCATTCTCGATCCATGCATCTAGAGCATTTGGAGATCGTGAATTTTCGTGGCATCGCGAGGCTCCGTTTGGAGTTGGAGGGCGATGCCACGGTGCTTTTCG
>JAUYES010000733.1 GCA_030691225.1 Holophaga sp.
AACAAGGGCATTCACAGCATCGACACAGGTGTTCAGGTTGTTCTTGATCTCGTTGAAATCGCCATTGTATTTATCGGTGATCTTGGGGGGGATATCGCCCTTGGAAATACGGTCCACATAGCCGGCGGCTACGTTGAGAGGCCCGATGACGGCATCCAGCGTATCGTTCACGCCCTGCACGATCTTGCGGTAATCGCCTTCGTACTTGGTGGCATCGGCACGGGTGGCCAGCTTGCCATCCACGGCGGCCTGGGCCAGGCGCTGGGCCTCGGCGGTCATGGCGCGCAAAGCATTGGTCATCTGGATCATGGCCGGGGCGATTTCATCCTGAGCATCGGCAGCCTTGGTTTCGGTGGTCAAATCGCCGGCGGCGATCTTCTGCATGGTGCCGATCACACTGACCTGAAGGTTTTCCGAGAAGGAATCCATCACGGTTGCCAACTCGCCGATTTCATCCTTGCGGTCCATCTTCAGGCGCGTGCCAAGGTGGCCCTTGGCCATCTCGTTCATCATGTCCACGCCCTTGGCCAGAGGCTGGGCGATGGAGCGGGCGATGATAACGCCTAAGGCCGCGGCCAAACCGGCGGCGATGACCATCATGAAATACATGGCCTTTTTGGCGGCAAGGAAGTTATTGGTGTTCTCGGTGGCAATATTTTTGCTGAAGTTCAGTTTGGCCTTCGTCATATCGTCGTAAATCTTGTTCTGTTCCTGCTGGAGTTTGTCCACTTCGCCATACATCAAGGCTTCTGCCTCAGCCCTTTTTCCAGCCCGTGCGAGTTCCCGCGTCTTGCGGTTGCCATCGCCGATGGCGGCTTGGTTTTCCTTGTAGCGCTTCCATAGCGCTTTGGCTTCATCGGAAACGATGGTCTTTTCGAAGGCCTCTTCCCCTTTGGTCCGTTCAGCCACGCGGTCGGCAATGCGCTTGTTATAGGCCTCGTAATCCTTGCCCAGCACGATGTCGCGCATGTTGGACCGGATCCGGTAGGTGGCCTGGGCAATTTCAAACCAGTCGCCAATGGGTACTGCGCCCTTTTCAAAAAGCATGGTGTCGGCGTCGTCGGTAGCTTGCATCTTGCTGATCGCAAAGAAGCCGAGGATGACGGATAAAGCAGCTGTGATAAGAAAGGACGTAATGAGCTTGGGGCCCATCTTGATGTTGTCGAGAAAGCGCATGGTGATTCTCCTGAGGTAAAAACGATGGAATGAGAAGAAAGGGGGAAAGGGCTTTCAAGGTGTGGGGTTGTGATGGGTCATGCCATGGCCTACCCGCTTGACAGAAGTTCTTGAAGGTTGAGAAGCACCAGCAGGCCGTGGTCGGTTTTCAGCACGCCAGAGAGAAAGCGCTCCTCGGCATCGGTGAGATTGGCCGGAGGGGCTTCGGCCAGAGTGGCTTCGGCCTCCACCACATCGCCGATGGCATCGACCAGCAGGCCCATGAGGTCTTGGGTGCCGCCCTGGTTGCGGCCATTGCCCTGGGCGGTGTTGGCGCCATGCTTCAGGATCACGATATGACTGGAATCCTTGACCGGCAGTGGCTCGTGGCCCAGTCGCACGGAGAGATCGAGGATCGTGACAATCTGGCCGCGCAGGTTGATCAGGCCCCGGATATGAGCTTCGGCGCGGGGCACTGGCGTAATGGTGAACACGCGGATGATCTCCCGCACGCCCAAAATATCCAACCCGAACAGGCGATCACCCACATTGAAAGTTGCGAATTGGCTCATGCGACATCTCCTCCCATAAGACCCGCAGCCTGCAAGAGCGCCACGGGATCGAGGAACAAGGTCAGGTGCTCTTGCACCACGGCCGAGCCCAACAGGCCTGGGCCTTTGAATTCCACGGCCTTCAGTTCCACTTCCACATCCAGGGCATCCAGAATTTCGGAAATCAGGATTCCTGCGGGTGGACGCGCGGTGGAATTCTGCCCAGGAATCTTGGGGATAACCAGGAACAGCTCTTCCAAATCGGCCTTGTGGGGCCTCACCTCCAGATGCTGATCCAGGCGCACCAGCGGCAAGCCTTCGCCGCGGTACTCGATGTATTCGCGATCACCAATGAACTCGATCTTGCTCTTGACGATGCGCTCGAGCCGCAGCACATGATCCTGAGGCACGGTGAAGCGCTCGCCCTTGGCGGCTTCGAACAAAATCACGGAACGCCGCCGCGAGGCCTTGAGGGCCGCATCGCGTTTTTCCTCTTCGGCTCGGCGCAGTTCCTCGGCCTGTAGATCGGTGAAATGAAGATTGGACGCCGTGGCCAGACCACCTGCATCCAGAATCATGATCACGCGACCATCGCCCAGGATCGTGGCGCCGGAAATGCCTTCCACGCGCCGGTAATTGGCTTCCAGCGACTTGATGACCACC